>JAYSUN010000623.1:0-2959 GCA_043719045.1 Hyphomicrobiaceae bacterium
ACTTGCAACTGGACTTGCTGAGTGCAGCGACTTAGTTGCAATTGACTGTCAACTTGTGCATAGAGTGACAAGCAACTGGAGACCTGCAAATGACGAAAGCGAACCAGCGCGCCAAGGACTACGAGATACATCTTCGGTCAGCCGGTGTGCGGATGACCAAACAACGTCTGGCGATTCTGCGGGTTCTGGCCGAGACCGATAGTCACCCTGACGCCAATGAGATCTTCCATCTGGCATTTTCGCGCGATCCCTCTATTTCGCTCTCGACGGTCTACCGAACCATGCGCATTTTGCAGGATCGGGGTGCCATTCAGCGCCATGCTTTCGACGATGGTCGAAGCCGGTTCGAACATGTCGACGGCGAGCACCACGATCATCTCATTGACATCGAAACCGGCAGAGTCATTGAGTTCCGATCAGAAAAGATCGAGCGGCTTCAAGCCGAAATTGCAGCTGAACTTGGCTACGATATCGTCAGGCATAAACTGGAGCTTTATGGGCGGGCGAAGGACAACAAGGAAGCCACCCGACGGGGCAAGCGCCGCGCGTAGGGGCATGCATCCGTGCCTCAGCCATTGCTGATGCTGACTGCGGACGCGTAGTGCGGTGTCGGACGGTCGTCAACACACCTCGTTGCGCAGGCGCGGATTGCCGCGCCACAGATGCTCAAGGTTTTCGACCAGAATATCAATGACGTTGTCTTCATAGGCTCGGGTTTCCCCAGCCGTGTGCGGTGTCACTAGAACTTGCGGCATCGACCAGAGCGGTGACGCCACCGGCAAAGGCTCTTCGCGGGTGACATCCAGACCCGCGGCCGCGATCTGCCCCGCTTGCAGCGCTGCGATCAGTGCCGCCTCATCAACCACTTTTCCCCGCGCCACATTGATCAGGTGCGCGCCGGGTTTCATGGCAGCCAACTCACGGGCGCCAATCAAGTTCTCGGTCTCTGCGGTCAACGGGCACGCCAACACGAGCACATCTGCACGCGGCAGAACTGTCAGCAAGTCCGCTGTCGCAACAACTTCGTGCGCTCCTTCCGAGCCCGCCATTGGGTTCCGCCTGACTCCGATCACATGCATATCGAACGCACGGGCAAAACGCGCCAAACGCGATCCAATGCGGCCGAGACCAAGGATGACCATGGTCTTGGCCATGACCTCGGCCTCGCGCTGACCGATGTCTGAAATCATCGGTCGCCAGTGCCTGTTCACTTGATGGTCACGAGCAGTATGCAACAGGCGTTGCAACGACAGTGTCATTGCCATCGCATGTTCAGCCACTGCGTTCGCATTGACCCCAGCACCCGAGGCCAACCGCAGGCCACGTGCACGGAACGCCGCCACGTCATATTGATCAACGCCAGCGCTGATCGATTGGACAAATCGAAGCCGACCGGCTGCCGCGAGAACCTCGTTCTTCCACATCATTGAAACCGATACGACGTCGGCCTCACCGATGCGCGCCAACAGTTGGTCATAGCTGCGCACTTGTAAATGCTTGATGCCTGAGCCGCGCGCGGCAAATCTGTCTGCCATCTGGTAAGCGCCGTGAGCAAACAAGACGGTCAACTGATCTTTGGCAGGCAGCATAGCAATTCCTCAGTCATTCTTCTTCGGGTTACTTTCAGCAGCTCGAGTGGCTCGTATGAGCGCATCTTGCAAGACCTCGAGATCACCGATGTGATTGGCGAGTAGCAGTACCAGCTTCGCATTGAGTTGCGCGCTTTCGTTGGCGGGTAGACCACGATGTGCCTCGACAATAGCCCGAAAGGCGGCGTCGGCGTCGATAAAGCGCGGGCGCACGTCAAGCTTGCTCATGCGACACCTTTAGCGCGGCGGAGTGCTAAGGCGATGGCCGTCGGCGTTGGGGCGCGGAAGCGAGCTGCGACGTGCATGTCCGGCCGGACGAGATAGGCAGCACCGGCCGTCAGGTCGAAGCGCGCGGTCAGCAATCCGTCGACATCACGGTGCGACCCGTGATCGCCGATTGAAACCACGCTGGTGTCAGCAGGGATTCCCTGAGGCCACGGTTGCGCAACTATGATGCTGAAGCCAGAACCCAGCGCTTCGCTTAAAAACTGCCGATGGCCATTCCGGGCCAACAACGGCGCATCTGGGACAACAGTGCCCGGCTGCGGGCCTGCGGACCACGCATCACGGTCTGGGGTATTGAGTTCACTAACGGGATATGCGCTTGCCGTTGACAACCGTCCCGAATTGACCATGCGTTTGGCAAAATCTGACGTTGATGCAAGCCCTAGTGCCGCGTCGCGCAAGGTCCGCTCTGCCTGTGTGTGAGGCGCTATAAAATCCGTCGACCGCGTTGAATGGAGAATGTTCTCATCCGCTGCCAGTGAGCGCTCGTGGTGGAAGGTTGCGATCAAGGACATCGGGCACTCGCCCTTGATCACTGCCGCCAGTTTCCAAGCCAAGTTTTCGGCGTCCTGGACACCGGAGTTCGCGCCACGCGCGCCAAATGGCGACACTTGATGCGCGGCATCGCCCGCAAAGACCACGCGTCCTTGCACGAATTCGTCAATCCGCCGACACTGGAAGCGATACACCGACACCCATTCCAACTCGAAGTCACTATGACCTAGCATCGTTGCAATACGCGGACGGACGACCTCGGGCTGCTTCTCATGCTCGGCATCGGCCTCAGGCGACAGTTGCAAATCGATGCGCCAGATATCGTCGGGTTGTCTGTGCAGCAACGCTGACTGACCCGCATGAAACGGCGGTTCGAACCAGAACCAGCGTTCGGTCGGAAACACCGCCGTCATCTTCACATCGGCGATTAAGAATTGATCTTCGAAAACCTCACCCTTAAACTCGATACCTTGCATCGACCGCACGGCCGAGCGCGCGCCATCACAGGCGACCAGCCAATCCGCCTCAATGCGATATGTGCCACGCGGTGTTTCGATCGACACACCCACTCCTTCACCGCGCGCCTCAAT
>JAYSUN010000624.1:0-8270 GCA_043719045.1 Hyphomicrobiaceae bacterium
CGAGAATGCCGCCGTCTTCGGCGAGGAGTTGCGAGTATCGCTGTTGGCCGGGCTTCAGACTGACGATATCCGCAGGCACCAGCGTCTCGAGTGCGCGCGCGACAGTTTCGTGTCTGCCATCATCCGCAATGAGCCAGGCCTGTCCCATATGTGAGACATCAAACAGGCCCGCCTTTTCGCGCGTCCACAGATGCTCTTTCATGACACCGAGCGGATACTGCACCGGCATTTCGTAGCCTGCGAACGGCACCATCTTGGCACCGAGCGACACGTGCAAATCGTAAAGGGGTGTGCGCTTCAGCGCTATATCGGAAGGTGCGGCGGCAGCCATGTGTGCGGTCCCGTCAAAGCTTCTATCCCCAACGCGGCTGCGCTGAGATTGAAGCCCCCTCTGTCACGGGACCTGAGAGATTTGAGCAGCGCTTGCCAAGCAGCAAACGAGCTTTACCCCTTCGGTGACCAACGGCTTGGAGCCGCTGATGCTTTCCAGAGTGCCATCCGTCGGCGGTCCGTTGGCCTGAGAGGTTCCGGGGCGGTTGCTCCTTCGGCGCCGGGATCATTTACTTGGCACTCACGTGCCCGAAACGTCCCGAACTCTCCCGCAGACGGCGAATGGCGGTATAGTTCGAAGATGCTTGCTTGGTCGCTTTCTGTCAACGGCCAAAGACAGCTTGTGGCCAAAGGCAGCTTGATCTTGAGTGCACCGTGGCTTGGGGGATAACGGCTATGATTATTTGTGATAGGCGACAAACCAATACGGTTGCCTTGTGATTCACACGCGCATTGGAGGATCAGTTGCCCAGCAATGAAATCGCCGCCTTGCGGACCCCCGACACGTGTTTCGACAAGTTACCGGACTATCCGTATCTGCCGCACTATGCCCGCGACCTCGATGGCGGCGTCGGCCTCCGCATGCATTATCTCGACGCGGCCCCGTCGAGCAAGTCCAACGAACGCGTTGCTTTGTGTCTCCATGGCCAGCCAACGTGGAGTTATCTGTATCGCCGGATGATACCCGGTCTCACGGCCGCGGGATTTCGCGTTGTTGCACCGGACCTGTTCGGCTTTGGTCGCTCCGACAAACCAATTGACGAGGCCGTCTACACTTTCGATTTTCACCGCAGGAGTCTGATGGCATTGATCGAGGTATTGAATCTTCAACGCATGACACTGGTTTGCCAGGATTGGGGTGGATTGCTTGGACTGACCATTCCCATGGCTATGCCTGAGCGGTTCGACTCGCTTCTCGTCATGAACACGACGCTTGGCACCGGCGATCGGCCGCTGACGCAAGGTTTCCTGGATTGGCGAGCGTTCAACAATAAGAATCCAGATTTGGCCATCGGCAAATTGATGGCTCGAAGTTGTCCGCACTTGTCCGCAACAGAGGCGATTGCTTACGCGGCACCCTATCCGGATGCGACATTCAAAGCCGGCGTGCGTCGCTTTCCCAACCTTGTGCCGGATCGCCTTGATGCCGACGGTGCCGCACTTTCGCGCCGCGCACGGGATTGGTGGGCAAATACTTGGTCAGGCCGCACGTCCATGGTCGTTGGGGCTACGGATCCAGTGCTTGGGCCGCCAGTGATGAACGCTTTGGCGAAATGCATTCGGGGCTGCCCGGAACCGGTGCTGCTGCCAGCCGCTGGCCACTTCGTCCAGGAGTGGGGCGACGAGGTGCTCGCCGCGGCGTTGCCGATTGTTGGCTGATCACAAGCCCGATTGAAACCTTTCGCCAAATGAGAATCTACGCCATACTTTGGCCGGCGCATGAGGCGTCAGGCTTGGGAGGGCGATGTTATGGGAAGCCGTATCGTCATTGGCTTTATTGCTGCGATGTTGGCGGTGCTTATCGTGCATCAGCCAATTGTCATGCTTCTTGGTAGTCTCGGCATGCTACCGCCGACTGCCAGACCCTACAACATGGCGGCGTTACCAAATGCGCCAGTAGCGATTGCCGATTTCTTTAAGTCACTTGGCCTTGGTGGCTGGCCGTCATTGTTCAATAGCCTGTTCTGGAGCGGACTTTGGGGGGCTCTGTTCGGTCTCATCCATGAGCGCCTGCCTGGCGGCTTTATGATCCTGAAGGGTCTGATTTTCGGCCTGCTCATTGTGGTGCTGAGCAATTGGCTCGCCATCCCGCTGATCAAGGGACAGCCGATCTTCGCGGGCTTTGTGCCTGCCCGCATGTTGTCAGGCGCGATTATCGTCGTCGGCTTCGGCGCTGGCCTTGGATTGATCTACGGTTTGCTGCGGCGGAACGCATGACGTGAAAGCTCAGTGGTCATTCCATCTGGGCCACCGGCTTCGGCTCACTTAGGGCGCTAGCTCTATCGTATCGCTGTTGGTGTCGACTTTTGGCTACTCAAGCATGGGCGCAATGGGGTGCTGTCATGCTTGAGGGCACTGGACGGCTCAAAGGCAACCAGGGCATTGACTTGATCTGGATTTGGCACGTCGGCCCAGGCACCGTGTTCGGTTTGATTCCGGGCAGCGGTGTTACTCCACGCGTGGATCGCGGTGGCATGACCGCTAAGTCCGGTCCGGAAGAGTTTTCAGGCTTCCGTTTGGCTCAGAACCATTGGCTTACGCTTGAAGATGTCGGGTCGCGTGACCATCCGGGATGCTGCAATCGCACCTGAACGGATCAGTTGGCAGGCGGCCTGCAAGTCTTGCTTGCTGCGCGACCCAGCTTCGGCGACAAGCGGACTTCGGTTTGAAGGTCGCGGAGGGCGAGATGCAGTCGAAGTGGATCGGCATACTGGCAGCTGGAGCAGGGCTCGTACTGGCATTGCTCAGCCCGGCCCACGCGCAAGTCTGCGCGCCGCGCAAGGTGACGGCTACGGGTGCAACTGCCAGTTTTGCGTTCCTGGCCAGATCCAGCGCGCGCTCAGCTTGGACGACAAAGGTTGCCCGCGAAAACCGGCTCGGCCCAGCGTACAGTCAATGGCTGCGCAGCCAAGAACGCCGGTTCGCCTGTCGCAAAGTCGAAAATCGCCACTTGTGTCTTGCTATCGCCCTGCCCTGCCGGAGTGTTACCGCCTCCAGTTTGCCGGCCAAACCGACCCTTGCCAACGCGAAACTGCGCCCGCTGTGAAGCCCGCTTTAAGGAATGTCCCTTGTCCGCCTCTGACATCGATCTGAAACGCGCAGCCCTCGACTACCACGAGGCCGATCCCCCTGGTAAAGTTGCTATCCGCGCGACCAAACCGCTGGTGAACCAGGCGGACTTGGCACTGGCATATTCGCCGGGCGTCGCTCACGCTTGCTTGGCCATCGCAGCCGATCCAGCCATGGTTTCGCGGTTAACCGCGCGGGCAAATCTGGTCGCCGTGATCACCAACGGGACGGCAGTGCTTGGCCTCGGCGATATCGGACCCTTGGCGTCAAAACCGGTGATGGAGGGCAAGGCAGTCCTGTTTAAAAAATTTGCCGGCCTCGATTGTTACGACATCGAGATTGATGAAAAGCAGATCGCGCCGTTTGTAGAAGCCGTTGCGCGATTGGAGCCAACATTTGGTGGCATTAATCTTGAAGATATCAAATCACCGGAATGCTTTGAGATCGAGCGCCAGCTAAAGGCGCGCATGAAGATCCCGGTATTCCATGACGACCAACACGGGACAGCGATTGTGGTCGCGGCCGGAATTTTGAACGGCCTGAAAGTTGTCGGCAAACGGCTCGAAGACGTGACGCTGGTTTGCTCAGGCGCAGGCGCTGCGGCGCTCGCGTGTCTCAATCTGCTGGTGTCGCTCGGGATGAAACAGAGCAACATCTGGGTCGCTGACATCAAGGGCGTGGTCTACAAGGGCCGCAAGGAATTGATGGACCCCTACAAGGAGCCGTTCGCTCAAGAGACCACAGCGCGCACCCTCGATCAGATCTTGCCGGACGCGGATATTTTTCTCGGCCTGTCTGCCGGTGGCATCGTTACCCCCGAGATGGTGGTCAACATGGCGCCGAGGCCGTTGATTTTCGCACTTGCAAACCCGACGCCGGAGATCATGCCGGATGAGGTGAAGGCGGTTCGGTCCGATGCGGTCATCGCCTCTGGTCGGTCCGATTTCCCAAATCAGATCAACAATGTTTTGTGTTTTCCGTTCATTTTTCGCGGGGCGCTCGATGTCGGTGCCACGACGATCAATGAGGAGATGAAGAAAGCCGCCGTTGTCGCCCTCGCCAGCATCGCGGACCAGGAGGCATCCGACATCGTTACGTCGGCTTATGGAACCGAAACCTTTGTGTTCGGCCCGGAGTACATTTTGCCGAAACCGTTCGATCCGCGGTTGATCACTGAGATCGCGCCGGCTGTCGCCAGAGCTGCCATGGAGTCAGGCGTCGCGACGCGACCGATCAGCGATTTTGAAGCTTACAAGCAGAAGCTGAACGGCTTCGTGTATCGCTCTGGCTTTGTCATGAAGCCGGTTTTTGACGCAGCCCGACGCGCGCCAAAACGGCTTATTCTGGCTGAAGGCGCCCACCCTTATGTGCTGCAGGCCGCGGCTCAAATCATTCAGGAGAAAATTGCGCGCCCGATTCTGATCGGATTCCGCGAAGATATTTTGCGCAGTGCCGCACACTTGGGTCTGCGCATTAAGCCGGAACAGGATTTTGATATCGTCGACCCGAAGACTGATCCTCGCATGGACGCACTGTCTGACGAGTATCTGCGGTTGGTTGAACGGCGCGGCATCTCGCCGGCACAGGCCTTGCGCGTCCCACGCACATCGAACACGCCGCTGGGTGCGCTGTTGCTTCGCCGCGGCGACGGCGATGCCTTGATCTGTGGGCCGATCGGGCGGTTTCAACGCCACCTCCATCACGTTGATCAAATTATCGGCAAGGCACCTGGCGTCAAGGATTACGGCACTATTTCAGCGTTGATTCTGCAGTACGGACCACTGTTCCTTGCCGACACTTACGTGACCTATGATCCCAGTGCCGAGCAGCTGGCCAATCTGACAATGATGGCTGCTGAAGAAGTCAGCCGGTTTGGAATCGTTCCTAAAATCGCGTTTGTCTCGCATTCCAGCTTTGGCAGCTCGGATACCCCATCGTCGGTCAAGATGCGACAGGCGCTGGGGTTGCTCAGAGGCTTGGCGCCAGAACTCGAGGCTGAAGGCGAAATGCACGCAGATGCGGCACTCTCGTCATTCATTCGGGAGGAAATTTTCCCGAACTCGCGCCTCAAGGGGGCTGCCAATCTGATTATCATGCCGTCGCTGGATGCGGCCAATATTGCGTTCAATTTGTTGAAGGCAGTCTCGACGGGCGTTGCAATCAGCCCAATCCTGTTGGGTGCTGCCAAACCTGTACACATCGTGACGCCATCCGTGACGGTGCGCGGCCTACTGAATATGGCCGCTATTTCTGTCGTCGATGCGCAAGAGCAAAAGTAGCCGTAGCTTTAGAGCGGCACCCATAGTGAGACTTGCAAACCGCCAAGGGCGCTGCGGCCCAATTCAATATCTCCACCGTGGCTTTTGGCAATGTCCCGGGCAATCGCCATTCCGAGGCCGACGTGGCCGTGTTCGGTCGTGCGTGCGCTTTCGATCCGGTAGAACGGTTTGAAGACGTTGTCGCGCTCTGTGGCCGGGATACCCGGGCCATCGTCTTCAACATCGATCTGCAAACGCGTGCGGTCGATGCTTGCTCGGATCAGCACCTTGTCGCCGTAGCGCGAGGCATTCGAGACGAGATTCATTAGCGCTCGCTTCATAGCCTGCCGTTTCAGTGGCAAGACCATGTCACGACGGCGCTTTGCAATATCGACTTCAACGACGGCGTCGAAATGTTCGGCGTCCTCAGCGATTTCTTCGAGCAGTTCACGGATATTGGTGTCTGAAAACTGCTCACCGCCATCGCCGCGCGTGAACGACAGATACTCTTCAAGCATTTGCTGCATTTCGATGACGTCGGCCTTCATTCCATCCACGTCAGCGCTCTTTGGCATCAGCTCGAGTTCGAGTTTAAAGCGTGTCAACACCGTCTTTAGATCGTGACTGACACCTGCCAGCATGTGCGTACGCTGTTCGACGTGCTGGGTAATACGGTCGCGCATTTCGAGGAACGCTTGAGCCGCTTGACGCACTTCACGCGCGCCACGAGGCTTGAAGTCATCGGGTATGCCGCGGCCCTTGCCGAAACTGTCCGCGGCTTCCGCGAGCTTCAAGATTGGCCGGATCTGATTTCGCAACAGAAGAATGGCGGCTGTCAGCAAGATCACGGACGTGCCGACCATCCAGATCAGAAAAATGTGGCTGTTCGACGCGTAGATCTGATTGCGTGGTGTTATGATTCGAAGGACCGCATTCTCGGTCTTGACTCGAATTTCGACCAGACCGGATCGCCCCACCGTGTCGATCCAAAATGGTTTCCTGACCTGAGCCCGGATTTGATCCGAGAGCTTGCGCTCCAGCAAGCCAAAGAAGGGTTTTGGCTGAGAGGTCGGCAGCACCGCGGCGGGTAACACGGTCAGCGACGACAAGCCCAACTTGTTCTGTGCAATATCGATGAGTTTGCCGTAATCTTTGTCGAGGGGATAGGACTCATGGATTTCAACCAGAGCTGCGATATCGCGTGCTGTCGCCTCCGAAAGCCGCTCTGTCACCTGCGACCAGTGCCGTTCCATGAAAGTGAAGGCGACAACACTTTCCAATAGAACAATAGGCGCAATAATAATCAAGAGCGCGCGCGCATAGAGACCCTTGGGCAGAAGATCGCCAAATAGCCCGGAGCCACGGATCATCGCAAAGCGGCCGAGCGCCCGGATTCGCCGCCAGAGCCAGTGCGATTTGTCTTCGCCGTATTCTGGAAGCGTAACCGCCATCCTGCTCTCAATTCGCCTGATTTAGTCGGTGTGCAGGATGTAGCCCTTGCCGCGCACCGTCTGCAGATACACGGGATTGGCTGGGTCAATTTCGATTTTACGGCGCAGCCGGTTGATTTGCACGTCAATCGCACGCTCGCTGCCCGTTGTGGTATCGTCCGCTGACAACTCGTGCCGAGCGATGGGCAGATTTGGGCGTTGAGCAAAAACCCGCAGCAGATCGCGTTCGCGTTCGGTGAGTTTGATTGTTTCTGTGCCGCGCTTCAACTCGCCCCGTCCGATCGAAAAAACACTGTCGCCCATTTTGATTTCGTCGCGCAGACCACCTGACCCACCCCGACCACGTTTCAGAATGTTCTGCAAGCGCAGCAACAATTCGCGCGGCTCGAATGGTTTGGCAATGTAGTCCTCAACTCCGATTTCAAGGCCGATGATTCGATCCTGGGTTTCGGCGCGGGCTGTGAGCATGCAAATTGGAATATCCGAAATTTGCTTCAAGCTGCGTGCCAAAGAGAGTCCGTCTTCGCCAGGCATCATGACATCGAGGACGACGAGATCGAAAGCCAAGCCGCGCATATGCGAGCGCGCGATGGCCGCATCTGCCGCCTGGGTTACTCGAAAGCCGTTCTCCATCAAGTAGCGCCCAAGCAGGGCACTGATGCGAAGGTCGTCATCAACCACAAGGATGTGTGGCGCATTGTCGGGCAAAGGCTCGACGCGGCCCTGTGCGGTTGCCGATGTTGAAGCGACTGGGTTGATCGTCATTCAGCAAACCTTACTCAACGGGCTAGGTGACTGTCGGGGGCGTAGCAGGTTTCAAAACTTTGGCCACCTCATGCCGATCTTCCGGCGAGATCATGGCAAAAAGGAAGCGGCGGACGTTGTCTTCAGCTGTTATAAGTCTGTCCGTCTGTGCGAGCGCTCTAGCTATGCGGGCAATTTGCTGCGCCGCCAATCTGCTTGCGAGGGCATGCCCTTTGTGAGTCAAATGCAGTTGGCGTGCGCGCTGGTCATCGATGTCGCGGCGACTTTCGATCCAACCGTCTTCTACGAGCGGCGTCAGCACCCGGCCGAGGCTCTGCTTGGTGATCTTCAATATGGCAAGCAATTCGGTAACGCGCAGGCCCGGGTGACGACGGACAAAATGGAGCACGCGATGGTGCGCACGACCCAAACCATATTCAGCCAGGATCGCATCCGGTTCGCCGGTAAAGTCGCGATAGGCAAAGAACATCAACTCGACCAGGGAGATCAGATCATCGCCAATTGACGGAGCCGGTTGGTCACCCAGGTCTGGTTTCTGGTCCGAGTCGTGGATTAGGTCAGCCATGTTGACTTGTTTGAATGCGATTGTTACCGCTTGCAAGAGCCTTGATGCCCTTAGTGGCATGGTTTTTCGACGTTTCCGAGCCTTTGCCAGCCTGATCGACAGCCAACTAGA
>JAYSUN010000625.1:0-2953 GCA_043719045.1 Hyphomicrobiaceae bacterium
GATGCGGGGCCCCAGCACGAAACCGAGGTGATACGAATTGGGAGTCTGATCGAGGCCAGCAGCGTCATAGAGCGCGCGCAGGCCTGTATTCTGCCGCGCCCGCAGGACCTGTAGGCCCTTGGTGACGAACGCACGATTGAGCGTCTTCAACGGCACCACATCGCAAACGGTCGCCAGCGCAACCAGATCCAACAAACTCAGCAAGTCCGGAGGTTTGCGCTCCGCATAGTAACCGCGGCTCCGCAATTCCCGCTGCACTCCGACAAGGACAATGAAGACGACACCGGCGGCGCACAGATGGCCAAGCCCCGAAAGATCATCCTGCCGGTTTGGATTGATGACGGCATGCACGTCGGGCAGTCGCTCGTCGGCTTGGTGATGGTCGATGACCACGACATCGACTTTGTGCTTTTTTGCAACCGCGAGGGGCTCAAATGACGTCGTCCCGCAATCTGCCGTTATGATAAGTTGCGCACCGTCCCGCGCCAGCGTTTCGATGGCCGTTGGATTGGGCCCATAACCCTCGAACAAGCGATCAGGGATGTAGATCCGGCAGTCGATGCCGTGATGGGCCAGGAACCGATGCAGTAAGGCTGACGAAGCGGCGCCGTCCACATCGTAATCGCCAAATATCGCGACACGCTCTCCTTTGAGGATAGCATCCGCAATGCGTTTTGCCCCTGGCTCCATGTCCTTGAGTACGCTCGGATCTGGCATCAACGCCTTGATCGACGGATCGAGAAAGGTCGCTGCATCACTCAGGCCGATCTCGCGTGCAGCAAGAATCCGACCCAGAAGGCTAGGCAGGCCGAACCGCTGGCTGATCGCCTCGGCGATGCCCGAATCCTTCGGCAGCAAGCGTTCGCGCCAAGTCATCCCACGCGCCGATGCTGTGACGTTCAGGAATGCCGCGACCTCGTCCGCGCCCTCAGTCAATTGTCGTTTACGTGCCGCACCCATGGCCATGTCACCTCGCTGTCAACAGAAGTTCACAACGTGAGACGGCGCGCCAGATGGCTCAAAAGCACAACTCGTGAACGACGCCGGAACACCCGGCTGATGCCCACAGCTTTAAACCTCCGGGGCCAGGGACCCGTTTACTTCAGTGCATCAAGCCGACCATCAGCTTTGTCATGGCCTAGCGCGTTGGCCGCTGCATAGAGTGCGCGGGCGCGGTCGGGGTCCGCAGCCACACCTCGGGTCCCCCAGGCCGCCAACATGTTTGGGTCAAACGTCTCGGCCATTAGAAACAAAGCCCGCGGGCTGGTCGCACCAGCCGCCGTTGCCAGCAATGTTCGCGCGGCCAAGACATTGCCTTCATGCACCAACCGCAGCGCCTCTTCGATATCATCATCTGGGACCAAATCGGTAACGCTCAACGATTTCGCCAACCCAACGTCGATCAGATCCGCCGGGACAGTCACGCTGCCACGTGCCTCAGCGACCAGACGACTGGCCGTCGAGGCAAGATCAGGGCCAGGAACCAAAAGGCGCGACGGATCCGACGCATTGAGCCAATACGTTATCGGCAACAGGACCGCGATCCCCGCGACCAAACCAAACGCCGCCGCCCTCAACTCCAGCCGAAAGCTACGATTGCCTTTTAGCGTCGCATCCTCATACCAGCCAGACGGAAAACGCAACGGCCGTTCCAAATCATCCGTCATCGCCTGATTCAAGGCAGCATCGTCGAACCGCGATGCATCGGAACTCGGCGCTGTGAGAGCCGGTGCTGCAGCTGGGCCAAAATCGATCTCGCCGCGGGTGGCTTGTTTAACGAGATCTCGCAGCGCTGCGTATTCCGGCGCAAGTGATGGTGAGGCGGGTAACGTACGCCGCTTCGGCGCAAATGGGCCATCAGTCATGACGAGCCCTCAGCAAGCTTGCCTGATTGAGCCCTGGCAATCGGCAAAACAATCAGTGGCCTCACCGTCATGCAGTGAGTCGATAAAGCTATCAGCACGCAGAACATTCCCTGACTAGTCTCTTCGCCGGGTCCATGACGCCACATCACGGATAAAGCGACCCCAGACCACCATCTTAGCAAACCACAAACACGGTCAGCTGTTACGATAGTGCACGAGAGACTGGCGGCACGTGGGTCACCGTGAACTTCCCCAAAAACACACGTGGCCAGTCATGTACAAGACATGACCAGCCAAACGGGGACCAAATTATGGCGGCCAAAGGCCGTAGCCGCGCCACGACCCAAAGCCCTCGAGTAAAGACCGTCTCAGGTCGTCGGAGCGTCGAGGTCAAGTGTCGTCCGCAATTCACCAGTCGCGCGACGCGAACGGCCTTCGAAATGAGCGCCAACAGCAATCGTGAGACGCTGATGATGCACGTCGCCTTCAACGTGAGACGACCCATCGAGCATCACTTCGCGGCCGCGGATCTGGCCAGAAACAGTGCCTTTGACAACGACCTGTTCCGCAGCGATCGTTCCGGTCAAACGGCCAGTCTCACCGATAATCACCTGGGTGCCCTGAACATCGCCGTCAACTCGGCCATCAATTTCAAGCACGCCAGCTGAAATAATCTTGATGCCGTGCCCAATGATCGTCAAATCATTGCCAATCACTGAGCGTGGCGCGGCATTGGAAGACGAGCTTACAACAACGGGACGTGTCGAGGGTTGCGGGATATGTTCACCGACCTGCACCAGAACCGGTCGAGGTTCGGGCAAGCCTTGAGTTGGAGTTTTGGAATCTTGAACAGGGGGTCGTGCAAACATCATGAGCCTCGCGTGAAGGACACTGCGGAAAGGGGACGATCGATTCGACGCAGGACAGATCACCTCAACGCCAGAGTGGGACGCGCGTGTCAAGTCACAGTGCCGTAAGATCCTCAAGATGCCCAGGGTGATTCAATTCACCACATATGATGCCGACGCGAACAGGATTCTGACAGCCCCGGAGTCACTGGGGGCCGGCCATGAACACGCAGACACTGC
>JAYSUN010000626.1:0-8246 GCA_043719045.1 Hyphomicrobiaceae bacterium
CTGACCGACTGCCTGCTGACTATGGCGATTCAGCCTTCATCTCGGTTCCTCCAGATTGGATCTGCGAGGTCTTGTCGCCGAGCACCGAGGGTATTGACCGGGTCGAGAAGCGACGCATCTACGCGACCTATGGGGTCGAACATCTGTGGTACATTGATCCGCGTTCACGGACATTAGAAGTGTTCCTCCGGCAGGATCGGGATTGGTTGTTGAAGTGCACGGTCGCGGCGAGTGAAGACGTGTGCGCGCCACCATTTTTGGAAGTCACGTTCCCGTTGAGCGCTCTGTGGCCGTTCCCCAGATCGCAACCGGAGGCGCAAGAGTGACCGCCCCCACTAAGTTTCCCGCAACTTACGCCGACCTCGAGGCGTTGCCGCCTGTCATGATCGGTGAGATCATCCATGGCGTGCTCTATACGCAGCCACGGCCGAGTCCGGAGCACAGCTTTGCGACATCGTCTATGGGTGATGAACTTGTCGGCCCGTTCCAAAAAGGTCGCGGCGGCCCTGGAGGTTGGATCATTCTCGACGAGCCCGAAATCCGGCTCGGCCCGCACACGCTGGTTCCGGATATGGCCGGCTGGCGGCGCGACCGCATGCCAAAATTACCGCGAACACGGCAGATCGAGATCGTGCCGAACTGGATTTGCGAGTTTCTCTCGCCCAAAACGGAAAAGCGTGACCGAGGCGAAAAACGCGTGATTTATGCGACGTATGGCGTCGATCACTATTGGATCGTCGATCCACGCGTGCGCAGCCTCGAAGTGTTTCAGCGCCAGGATCGGCAATGGCTGTCGGTTGGCTACTACACAGATGCGGACAGGGTGTCTTCACCGCCATTCGAGGCGATAGCGTTCGATCTCGGATTGATCTGGGCCGAAATGGAGGGCAAGCCGGACGACGAGAATGAGCCGCCCACGTAAAATGAGTTTGCATTTGCTCAGGCCTCCCCACCCACCGAACACCCATCCCGAGCCAACACCCCATGCCCACACCGATATTGATGCCTGCGCTGTCTCCGACGATGGAAGAGGGCAAACTTGCCAAATGGCTGGTCACCGAAGGGAAGCGGGTCAAGGCCGGCGATATTATCGCGGAGATCGAAACCGACAAGGCGACCATGGAAGTCGAGGCGGTTGATGAGGGCATCATCGGGCAGATCCTGATTGCCGCGGGCACCGAGGGCGTCAAGGTCAACACGCCGATCGCAATGATCCTGGCCGATGGGGAGAATGCCGGCAGCGGTGCCACTTCTGCACCCTCCCTCGTTGTGGGGGAGGGCCGGGGAGCGGGGGAATCCCGGAGTTCTCCGGTCAGCACTGTACCGGCCGCGCCACGCACATCTTCACCCGCCGGGATTCCCCCCCAGCCTAACCCTCACCCACTCGGGGGGAGGGAATCGGAACTGCCAGCCGGCACCGAATTCATCAACCAAACCATGCGCGACGCCCTGCGTGACGCGATGGCTGAGGAAATGCGCCGCGACGGCGACGTCCTGCTGATGGGCGAAGAGGTTGCACAATACCAAGGCGCGTACAAAGTCAGCCAGGGCTTGCTGGAAGAGTTTGGCCCCAGGCGCGTGATTGATACGCCGATTACCGAGCAAGGTTTTGCCGGCATTGGCGTGGGTGCTGCATTCGCGGGTTTGAAACCGATCGTCGAATTCATGACTTGGAATTTCGCCATGCAGGCCGTCGATCAGATCATCAACTCGGCGGCAAAAACGTTGTATATGGCAGGTGGTCAACTCGGTTGTCCCATCGTGTTTCGAGGACCGAACGGTGCGGCGGCCCGCGTCGGCGCCCAGCACTCGCAATGCTTCTCATCATGGTATGCGCATATCCCCGGCTTGAAAGTCGTTTGCCCGTCCAACCCGGCCGACGCCAAGGGGCTTCTGAAAGCCGCCATCCGCGACCCGAACCCGGTGCTCGTGCTCGAAAATGAGATGCTCTATGGCATCGCCGGTCCGGTGCCTAAGGGCGTCGATTGGGTGGTTCCCATCGGCAAAGCGAAGGTTGTCCGCGAGGGCCGTCACTGCACCGTCGTGTCGTTCGCGCGTGGAATGCAGTATGCCAATGCCGCAGCCGACATCCTGGCCAAAGACGGCATCGAGTGTGAGGTCATTGATCTGCGCTCACTACGCCCGATCGATATGGCGACCGTGATTGCGTCGATCAAAAAGACCAATCGTCTGGTGACCGTCGAAGAGGCCTGGCCGACGTGCTCGATCGGCTCGGAAATCTGCGCACAGGCCGCCATCCAGGCATTTGACTACCTCGACGCGCCACCCGCCAAAGTCAACGGTGCCGACGTGCCGATGCCGTATGCGGCCAACCTCGAAAAGCTGGCCCTGCCCAGCGCCGAGCAAGTGGTCGCCGCCGTCAAAGGCGTTTGCTATGCGTGAAAATCAACGTTGGGTGTGTTAATGTCCGTCTAGGGAGCCACCACCATGGCGGATGCCAACAAACGTACTGCGACGTACGCGGATCTGGAAGCGGTCCCCTCGCATCTGGTGGCTGAGATCATTTTTGGTTCGCTGATGACCCATCCGCGGCCATCGCCGAAGCACGCAGCTTCGAGCAGTGCACTCACTGGAGAATTGTCGGGCCCGTTCCAGAAAGGTCGCTCCGGGCCCGGTGGTTGGATTTTCATGGACGAACCTGAGCTGCATCTCGGGCCCCATATCCTTGTGCCGGATCTTGCGGGTTGGCGCCGGAGCCGGATGCCGTTTATCCCGACCGCAGCGTATGTCGAAATCAATCCCGATTGGGTTTGCGAAATCTTATCGCCGTCGACGGAGAACCGAGACCGCGGCAATAAGCGCCGCATCTACTCAACCTATAACGTGGGCTATCTCTGGCTTCTTGATCCGATCGCACAACGCCTGGAGGCGTACGTCCTGCGCGATGGGCACTACTCGTTGCACGACACCTACAATGACGACGACAGCGTTGCGGCCCCGCCGTTCGATGCCGTGCCATTCAAGCTCGCTGATCTCTGGCCGTTGCCACCGGCGCCCGAGACCGCCTGACCCGCAAGCTCTATGCACATGAACATCGACTGCACAGCGTGTTCAGGTTGGCCTCAGGCGGTAAGCTGTAGACCGGCCACAAGTTCGTGGCTGCACAAGCCGCGCGGGTCCAGGATCTCGTATCGTCCTGCCTCAGTTTCCGGGCCGAAGGAGGCGAAGCCAAAATGTCGATCGGCAGAATCAGGACCTCCGTCATCGCAGCGCTCGGTCTTCTCGTAGCGAGCGTTGCAGCTTTTGCCAGTGCCGCTGAAGCCGGCGATTGGGACGGCCGCGGACGTGGCCATTACCGTCACGCCCCGCCGCCAGTTGTGCGGTACGATCATCGGCCCTACGCTCCGCAGCATGATCGTCGTGACCATCGGAGCGATCGCGTGGGTGCAGCCGTACTCGGTATCGGCGCCCTGATCGTCGGCGCTGCTATCGCTGATGCCGCACGCCGCGAGCGTCGCCTGGAACGCGATAGCGACGAAGATTAATCGTTCCACTGATCTGACTTTATCAGCCCTGGCCACTGAGATGTTACTGAGAGGTGTGCGGGGTGTTGGTTCAGCCCAGGCGCCAGGCCAGCAGATCAAGGCGATCCTGGCCCCAAAAAATCTCCCCGCTCTCCAGCACATAGCTAGGCGCGCCGAACACACCGCGTTTGATGGCCTCAGTGGTGTTTGCGTCCCAGCGCGCGTCGAGGTCGGCGTCGGATGGCCCGGCTGAACGAATCGCTGCTGAATCCAGTCCCGCGCGTTTCGCAGCATCGGCCAGCACCGCAGTGTCGGCGATGTTCAGCTCCAACTCCCACAGTGACTTGCCGATTTCCTGCGCCAGACGTGCAGCATCCTGGCCCTGATGGTCAGCCGCGATCACCAGCCGCGCTGCGGCCGTCTCATCGGATGGAAAAGACTTCGGCTCCAGCGCAATCGGGATGCCGTGATAATCACGCCAACGTTTCAATTCCATCAAGCGGTACGCGCGGCGTTCGGCTGCCCGCTTGGCCAACGGCAAGCCGCCGGTGACTGCGAACACGTCGCCGAACTTGGCGGGCTTCACCGCAATGGTTGCCTGCTGCTTTGCGGCAAGTGCCCGCAACCGCGGCCAACCCAGATACACCCACGGGCTGTTGAGCGAGACATACACATCGATCTTCGGCATGCGACGATTCCAGTTTTACCTACGGTGACGCGCAACCAAGCATGTTCCGGCGTTGAACGCGAGAGACAGGTTCCTTGACGCCGAGGCGTCGCGCTGGCACGTGCCGGGTGTGTTGCAGCTGAAGCCATCGGATCGAGCATCGCTATGCTGACCATTCCAAATGCAGACGCCTATGTGCTCGCCAACGCCCGGGTGCCCTCAGATTTGACCAGTAGCGAGCAGCCGGCGATCGGCGGCATGGTCGCGTGTGACCTGCATATTGCTCACGGGCGGATCGCGGCCTTGACGTCTCGTGGTGCACCTCGCCCTGCTGATCAACCGGTCGTCGAACTCAGCGACAGCCTCGTATTGCCGCGCTTTGTCGACATGCACACGCATTTGGACAAGGGTCATATCTGGGCGCGTAGCCCAAATCCCGACGGCACTTTCCTTGGTGCAAGGACGACCGTTGCCGCCGACCGCGAAGCTCGCTGGCACGCAGAAGATGTCCGCGCACGCATGGACTTCGCATTGCGCTGCGCTTTTGCTCACGGCACCGCGGCGGTGCGGACGCACATCGATTCCATTGGTCCACAGTTGGGCATTTCCTGGAAGGTTTTTGCCGACATCCGCGCCGCCTGGGCCGGTCGGGTGACACTGCAAGCCGCAGCACTGTTCCCGACCGAATGGGCCATCGACGACGAGCCGCAATTCCGCGCCATCGTCTCGACCGCTGCCCAACACGGCGGCCTCATCGGCGGGCTCACATTTATGGGCGAGGCACTGACCGATAAAATCGACCGCGCGCTCGACCGCGTCATGCAAGCAGCCGCAGCCAACGGTCTGGATCTAGATTTCCATGTCGATGAAAGCTCATCTCCACACGCGCAATCACTGGAACGCATCGCCATGGCCGCCCTGCGTCATCGTTTCAAAGGCCGCATTGTCGCCGGTCATTGCTGCGCGCTGGGCCTGCAGGCCGACGCTGACCGGTTGCGCGTCATCGAGCGGGTTGGTGAAGCCGGCATTGCCGTCGTGTCGCTGCCCATGTGTAACATGTATCTGCAGGATCGAACTGATGGCCGCACGCCCCGCTGGCGCGGGATTGCGCCCCTGCACGAGTTGGACGCAGCCGGTGTCACAACGCTGATCGCCAGCGACAACACCCGCGATCCATTTTATGCCTACGGCGACCTCGATATGCTCGAAGTCTTTCGCGAAGCCACCCGCATCGCGCACTTCGACCATTCGGGCCGGCCTTGGTCGCGGCTGATCGGGCCGGCGCCGGCCGAGGTGATGGGACTGCCAGAGGTGGGCACGATTCGGGTTGGTGGTCCGGCCGATCTCGTCCTGCTCACCGCACGCACCTGGAACGAAGCTCACAGCCGTCCGCAATCGGACCGTGTTGTGCTGGTCAGTGGCGCGGCGATTGATCGGACGCTGCCGGACTATCGCGAGCTTGACGCGCTAGCGTCGTAGTCCCAGGCAGCGGAGGCTTTGCTGGCTGTGTTTCCGCCCCCGGCGCAGCTGCGACAGGGTCAGGCTGTCACGAGGCGCGCGTCGGTCAGTTACTCGATGGCAACGCACGCCCGCGCGCTTTCGCATCCGCCTCGCGTTTGGCCTTTTCGCGGGCCTCGACACGGGCTGGGTCAAACCGCTCGTCCGCATCAACGGGCTCGGGATGATGACCATTGATGTGACCGTTGACCCCGTTCAAAACGCTGCCATTGGCTTTGACGGGCGGTTTTGTCTTGGCATTGCTGGCGTCCAAGGCAAGGCGGTTTGGGCCCAGCAGCTTGACCAACTTAGACAAGGTCTCACGCAACTGATGGCGATGCGTGACCATGTCGATCATACCGTGCGCCAGCAGATATTCCGCGCGCTGGAAGCCCTCGGGCAATTGTTCGCGGATGGTTTGCTGAATAACCCGCGGACCAGCAAAGCAGATCAGTGCATTCGGCTCGGCAATATGCACATCGCCGAGCATCGCGTAGGACGCCGTGACACCGCCTGTTGTCGGGTCGGTCAGCACCACGATGTAGGGCAATCCAGCCTCTCGCAGACGTTGCACCGCAATGGTCGTGCGCGGCATCTGCATCAGGCTGAGAATGCCTTCCTGCATCCGCGCGCCACCGGAGGCTGCGAACAGAACAAAGCTGCATTTCTTGTCAACGGCACGGAGCATCGCGGTGATGATGGCCTCGCCCTCGGCGGTGGCCAGAGAACCTGACATGAACCGCGCATCATGGGCTGCGGCGACCACATCCCGACCATCCAGCGTGCCTTCACCAACGGACACAGCATTCGGCAACACTGTGCTGGCTTTGGCGTCCTTCAAACGGTCGGTATATTTTTTGTTGTCGCGGAATTTCAACGGATCAATGGCGGGTTCTTTGACCGCAATCGTCTTATAGACGCCACCATCGAACAGCGCCTTCAGGCGGTCGATCGACGTCATCCGGCCGTGGTGGCCACAGCACGGAAACACGTATTGGTTGTCTTCGAGGGCTTTCTTGTCCGTCATCTGCCCGCAGCTCGGGCACTTATGCCAAAAATCCTCCGGCGGCTCGCGCCGGGTGGTCAAAAGCCCTCGGATCTTGGGGCGGACAATGGTATTGATCCAGTTCACGTCTTTGGCTCCCGTTGCAGGTACGTTACAACACTGGTCAACGCCGAGAATAGCACCTGCATGTGGGGCGCAACTGCAGCCGTGTCAACAACATGTGACACCGCAGTCGCGCCCAACCCACGACCTCAGCACCGCAAATTGCCGGCAAAGCCTCCGTTTGTGTCACCATTCCGGGTCCCGAACTAGCGCCGATCCCTAGCGCAAGGCTGCGGCAAGGCTCCGGACGAGATCTAAGACAGCAGTCGGGGTTTGTTTGGTGGCCTTACCCGACTTATCCAGGGATTTTTCGATTGTGGTTACCAGAACGCTGCCGACAACAACGCCGTCGGCGCCTGTCGCGATAGCTTTGACCTGAGCCGGTGTGCGGATACCGAAGCCAACACAAACCGGAAGTTTGGTTGATTTTTTAATGCGTGCCACCTGGGCGTGAACGTCAACCGGTTCGGGCGCAGCAGTGCCGGTGATGCCGGCGATCGAGACATAATAGACGAAGCCGGATGTGTTCGCGAGCACGGCGGGCAGGCGCTTGGCATCGGTTGTCGGGGCTGCAAGGCGGATGAAGTTGAGCCCGCGCTCGATCGCGGGCAGGCAGATTTCGTCGTCCATCTCAGGCGGTGCGTCGACGACAATCAGGCCGTCCACTCCGGCCGCCTTGGCGTCATCGAGGAAGGTCTCCATCGGGTAGACGTAGATGGGGTTCACGTAGCCCATCAGTACGATCGGTGTGTCGGCATCGATCACGCGGAACTCCCGGACCATTTGCAGGGTCTTCCGCATTGTCTGCCCGGACTTTAGTGCGCGCAGACCTGCCGCCTGAACGGCCGGGCCATCGGCCATCGGGTCAGAAAAAGGCATACCCAGTTCGATGACATCGGCACCCGCTTTGGGCAAACCAAACAAGATTTTTTTTGCGGTCTCGTAGTCCGGGTCGCCTGCCATAGTGAAAGTCACCAATGCGGCGCGACCCTCCTTTTTGAGGGCTGCAAAACGGCGGTCGATGCGGGTGGCAGACATGCGGGTCAGGGTCCTGGGCAGGCCGAGGCAGTGTTGAGAGACAGCGGCCCGCGTCCTTGCCGCACGTGGCCGCGGTTGTCCAGTTGCGGCATGAGCCCGAAGCGCGGATGCCGTGCGACAGTTTGAGTTAGCGCCGGCAGATATCGCGGGAACCGTTACGGCAATTGCGGGCGAACCAGATATTTTTCCCCTGTCGCCCGCTTGTTGTAAGCGGCGATGACGGTCGGTTTCAACATCTCCATGAGTGAGACCTCGTGGCTGTAATGGCTGGCAAAGGTCGTCGTCAGTTCAGCCACGACGCGGGTGCGGAGTTTTTGAGTTTCCTCGCGGCCGATCTTCTGGATGAACGGCGTCAACAACCAACCACTCAACGACCACGAGAACCCAAAACTCCGGTTCAAAGTCGTTGGCGTGGTGTCGAGCCCACCGTAGATATAGACCTGTTTAAAAC
>JAYSUN010000627.1:0-8233 GCA_043719045.1 Hyphomicrobiaceae bacterium
GGCGGCCGTCGGGATGCTCCTTGATGTTGTGGCTGCCACTGATCCTCGCGATCATGAAACCAGCACGCTCAAGAGTGTGGACGACCTCTGTGCCCTTCGATGTCGGCAGTCTGCTCCTGTGGCGATCGTCACACTCTCTCCGGATTGAACGCGGCTTTGACGCCTGTGCCATAGCGCTTGAGCGCGCCGTCGGCTCCAACCGCATTGGGGCGCTGGAAAATCCAGTTTTGCCAAGCGGTGAGGCGGCCAAAAATCTTGGTTTCCATGGTCTCTGGACCCGCAAACCGCAGGTTGGCTTCCATGCCCGTCAAGCTGTCCGCTGAAAAACCGCGACGCTCTTCGAGAAAGATGCGCACCTCGTCGTCCCAGTCGACGTCGTCGAATGCAACAGTGACAAGCCCCATGTCTTCGCAGTCTGATGCGTCCAACAATTTGCCCATTACAGCTTTGGCTGCATTGACGCTCTCAGGTTCGCCCAGGAACCGGGTCTGGAGGCGGGTGATGCCGTTGCTCATCGGGTAGCGGGCGAAGTTGAGTTCGGACAGCATTAAACCTGGCGCCGCCCGGTTATCGCCTTTGCGCTGGCCGGCAAACATAAACGATCGGTCGCAAGCAAAGACAATCTCGGCAAGCGTTCCTGCAAAGCATGAGCCATGCTCGATCAGCGCGATCAGCGAACGCGAAGTCACATCAATGCGTTTGAGCACCCGTTTCCAGTTGTTGAGAATTTCGCGCGCGAGCCAATCATCTTGGGCACCGAAAAGAAAGGCATCGTGAGCAAGCACCTTGCCGGCATCGCCCTCGGACTTGAACACCCAGGTGCCGACTTCAAGAACATTCAAGCGTAAATGCAAAATCGCATCGTCCAATTCGCGGGCTGCGCGCAGCGGCCAATATTGGTCCCCTAGTGCATGCATGGCGCCGAGATCAACCGGCGGCACCGAATCCGGCCCTAGAACCGTGATGGTTGCGCGTCGGGCAGCGGTGTCGATGTCGACTTTGATGGATGAGTAAGTGACAGTTGTGTCAGTGATTTCGCGCTCGAGAGGTCCGAGTGTGATGCCTTTCAAATCGGCGGGTTTGTTGACGGTGGCGGCAAGTTTCACTGCAGCTTCAACGACGGCTGCATCGAACTTTGATGTCGGCGCAATCGCATCAACCAAGCGCCATTGGACAGCGCGCTTACCTTTGACGCCTTCCTCAGTGGTGCAAAATGCGTCTGCTAGATCACGGCGGACTTTGCGCTTATCTGTGACCCGTGTCAGGCCGCCCGTGCCAGGCAAAACCGCGAGCAGCGGAATTTCCGGCAGCGACACCGTCGCGTTGCCATCGTCTGCCAACAGGATCTGGTCGCACGCCAATGCCAATTCATAGCCGCCACCTGCGGCGGTGCCTTTGACAGCGCAGAGAAACTTCTGGCCGGAATTCTCAGATGAGTCCTCCATGCCATTGCGGGTTTCATTGGTGAATTTGCAGAAGTTCACCTTGTGCGCATGGGTTGAACTCGCCAGCATGCGGATGTTCGCACCTGCACAAAAAACCTTATCTTTTCCCGACTTCAGCACCACGGCCTTCACACTCGGATGTTCAAAGCGCAGGCGCTGAAGGGCGTCGGCCAGTTCAATATCGACACCGAGGTCGTAAGAATTGAGTTTGAGCTGATAGCCATCAAACAGGCCGGCAGTCTCGTCGACATCCATCGTCAACGTCGCGTGCTCGCCATCGGCCGCGAGTTTCCAATGTCGGTATTTGGACGGCTCGGTCTGAAAATCGATCCGCATCCTTGACCCTCGCTGTGACGTATTTATGCATTATAATGCATGTTTACCCATGTCAAGCTTGAACCGCGTCAAGCGGTATCAGGCGAACCACGTCGACTCACCGCGACGGGTCCAAGGGGACAGGCGCTCCAGCTTTATCGGCGGGCGTGAACCATTGCTTGAACTGAATCTGATTTAGATGTTCAGGTCGATAGGTTGTCACCGGCGTCATCGGCCGGGAACAAGACGGGAGTCCAATGGGCCGCATTCTCGCCATTTCCTCACAGGTCGTGCGCGGCCATGTCGGTTTATCCGCGGTTGTTCCGGCGTTGCAACGGATGGGCCATGAGGTGCTGCCAATCCCGACCATCATCCTATCCAATCATCCCGGGCATCAGCGTGCAGCCGGGGTGCCCGTTGAGGTCAATACTCTCATGAGTATGTTAGACATCCTGGATGCTAACGGATGGCTCACTCAGGTTGATGCCATTCTGACCGGCTATCTGCCAACACCGGAGCATGTCTACTTCGCCGGGCAAGCCATTGATCTGGTGCGATCACATTTTGGCAAAGCCATCGTCCTGGTCGATCCGGTTCTGGGCGACGATCCGCGCGGCCTCTACATCGATCCTGCGGCGGCGCAGTCCATCCGTGTCGATCTGGTGCCGCGAGCCGACATCATCACCCCCAATCGATTTGAGTTATCGTGGCTCACCAGCTGCCCCGTGACGTCGATTGCCGATGCGCTTGCAGCCGCCCGCACGATCACACCGACGCACGTGTTGGCGACATCGGTTCCAGCCGGGGCAGATCAACTTGCCAATGCCAGTATCCAGAGTGACTGTGTTGCCGTGTGTCGCGTCGAGCGGCTCGCAAAAGTGCCGCACGGGACCGGAGATCTGCTCTCGGCCCTGTTCCTCGGACACCTCGTGAGGCGGACGCCGACGTCAATGGCGCTTGGCTCGGCGGTTGCCGGCCTGCAACGGGCCATCACGAGCAGTATGGGGCAGAGCGACCTCAATCTGACGGTTACAAACGCCGCGGACGATTGGGCCTGCCAGTTACCTATGACCGTAGAGGTCCAGCAACGATGACGATGCGACCGATCTTGCACATTGTACTCGGACTTGGTTGCCTGTGCGCCATGGCCGCATCGGCCAACGCGCAACAGCTCGATGCGGGCGCCATCGAACGGCAACGGCGAACCCTGCTGGAGGCCGCCGATCAAGGCCATGTCTCAACCATCAACCGCCTCTTAATGGCTGGCGCTAAAGTCGATGTGCGCGATGACATGAATCGCTCGCCTTTGCTACTCGCCGTTGCCAGCGATCGTATCGAGGCCGTTAAAGTGCTGCTGTCCGAGGGCGCCGACATCAACGCTCAAGCCAATGACATGGATACACCCTGGCTCCTTGCAGGGGCACTCGGACGCACAGACATGCTGCGATTGATGCTGGCCAAAAATCCAGACTTCAGCAAACGCAACCGCTATGGCGGCAATGCCTTGATCCCGGCCTGCCACTATGGCCACGTCGAAACGGTTAAACTTTTGTTGGCCACCAAGATCGATCTCAATCATGTCAATAGTCTGGGTTGGACATGCTTGCTGGAGGCCGTCATCCTAGGCGATGGCGGACCCAAGCATCAGGAAATTGTCAGGCTGGTCCTGCAGGCTGGCGCTAACCCCAACATTGCTGACACCAAAGGCGACACCGCGCTCGGCCATGCGCGCGGCAAATCCCAAACCCAGATCATCGCGATTCTCGAGGCAGCCGGGGCCAAGTAAGTCGAGACGCCTTGCGTTCGATCAAGTTGCGGATGTGCAGGCACGCTACGCTGAGGTTGTTGAAGTGTCATTCACGGTTCAGCGATAAAATTCTGCTGAATCAATGAATCGAAGCGGACAATCGTTGAGCAAGCAACGCAAATCCGGTTAGACTTGCTGCAACGTCGCTTCCATTTGCGCTCAAAGGTCAGACCATGCCCCTCACCTCCGATCCCGTCGTTATTGTCGGTACGGCCCGCACTGCCATGGGTGGATTTCAGGGTGTGTTGTCCCCCGTGCTGGCGCCGGAATTGGGCAGCGTTGCGATCAAGGCCGCTGTCGCGCGCGCGGGGCTCTCGGTGGACGCCATTAGTGAAGTGCTGATGGGTTGCGTTTTGCCGGCCGGCCAAGGTCAGGCACCCGCGCGTCAAGCGGCACTCGGCGCCGGACTGCCTCAATCGGTGCCATGCACGACCGTCAATAAAATGTGCGGCTCAGGCATGAAGACCGTCATGATGGCGTTCGATGCGCTCCACGCGCGACCACACGACATTATTGTGGCTGGCGGCATGGAAAGCATGAGCAATGCGCCTTATCTGCTTCCCAAGATGCGTGGCGGCGCGCGACTGGGCCATGCCGAGGTCAAGGACCACATGTTTCTAGATGGTCTTGAGGATGCTTACGACAAAGGCCGACTGATGGGCACGTTCGCCGAGGATTGCGCTCAGAGCTACCAGTTTACCCGCGCAGCCCAAGACGCCTTCGCCATCGAAAGCTTAAACCGGGCCAAGCGCGCGAATGAGGATGGCAGTTTTGACAGTGAAATTGCTGGTGTCGCCGTCATCATGCGGAAGGGCAGCATGGATGTCGTTAAAGACGAACAGCCCCTGTCGGCTAACCCATCCAAAATCCCTAGCTTGAAGCCAGCGTTTCGCAAGGACGGCACCGTGACCGCTGCCAACTCCTCGTCGATCTCGGATGGTGCAGCCGCCCTGGTCCTGATGCGGGCTAGTGAGGCCAAGGCCCGCGGCTTGAAGCCGATGGCCCGGATTGTCGGAACCGCCAGCCACGCCCAAGCCCCAGCCTTGTTCACCACCGCTCCCATCGGCGCTATGCAAAAATTGTTCGCGCAAATCGGCTGGGCTGCCAAGGACGTGGATCTGTTCGAGATCAACGAGGCATTTGCTGTGGTGACGATGGCGGCCATGCGCGACCTCGAATTGCCGCATAGCAAGGTCAACGTGAATGGAGGGGCCTGCGCGCTGGGCCACCCGATCGGCGCATCTGGCGCCCGCATCCTCGTCACTTTACTGGCAGCACTAGAGCGCGCGGGCAAAAAGCGTGGTGTTGCAGCCTTATGCATCGGTGGCGGTGAAGCGACGGCTGTCGCAATCGAACGGTTAGGCTAAGGCGGCAAAAGATCCGGCAAAAGATCCGGCAAAATAAGCGGCAGTTTGGGTAGCAGCTGATGAGGAAAATTTGGCGATAAGCCCGCAAATATTGTGCTTTTCTCTGATCCAACCTACGCTAAAACACGGTAAAAATGACGGTAAAAATGGCGGCAAAGAAAGCTGCAAAAAAGGTAGGTTCCAGGAGCGTGCCCCTGCGCGATGGCGGTGAAAATATTGCTCTGATGGAACCTCTGCTCATTGCCGAAAGTTCGCCACGGCGAGGCAAAGTCGCAGATCGCGCCCTAGAACTCGCCCAAAAAGCAGCAGCCTTCCGAGCCAGTTTACCGGCCGGATTGGTCCTGCCGCTTGCCGATCTTGTCCGGTCGATGAATTGTTATTACAGCAACTTGATCGAAGGGCATGATACTCATCCGGTTGATATCGAACGTGCTCTCAATGATGACTTCAGCGGCGACGCCAAAAAACGCGATCTGCAGCTTGAGGCAAAAGCCCATATCGCAGTTCAACGTTGGATCGATGAAGGCCATCTGGACGGGCATGAACTCACCAATGAAGGTCTGTGTCAGATCCATCGCGAGTTCGCCAGTCGATTGCCTGAAGACCTGCTTTGGATCGACGGGCCGAAATCGGGCCAACGGCTGCGGATCGAGCCGGGCCAGCCTCGGACCGATGATGCTCAGGTCGGGCGCGGGCGCCATATCGCAGTCAGTCCAGGCGCGATACCGCGCTTCATGCGTCGGTTCGAGGAAGTCTACAGTCCCCTCGGCAAGTTGGAGCGCATTATCTCTGCCGGACCGGCTCATCATCGGTTGCTTTGGATCCACCCTTTTGCTGACGGGAATGGCCGGACCACGCGGTTGATGTCGTATGCCGTGTTGAGACGTGCCCTCGACACGGGTGGTCTATGGTCCGTCTCCCGTGGTCTGGCACGCCGGGGCGATGATTACAAAAGACACCTTGCAGAGTGCGATTTGGCGAGGCGAAATGATCACGACGGTCGAGGCAACCTGAGCGAAGAAGCGATGATTGCGTTTGCCTTGTTCTTTCTCGAGATTTGTATCGATCAAGTCGTTTTCATGGAGCAGTTGATGCAGCCCGGTGCGTTGCGTGAACGCATTCTGCGCTGGGCAGAGGAGTCCATCCGGCTCGATGATTTACCCGCGCAAGCGCCTCGGGTGCTCGATGCGATGCTCTTCAAGGGGCACGTCACGCGATCTGAAGTCGCGGGCATCATTGGACAATCGGAGCGCAGCGCGCGCAATGTGATGACGGCGCTTCATGGCCACGGAATCATTGCATCATCCGGGCCACGCGCGGACTGGCGGATCGCTTTTCCAGCCAAGCCGGCGCCGCGCCTGATGCCTGGACTGTTTCCGTGACGGGACGATTCCCTCTGGCAGAAACACCGCTTTCCAGGCTATACGTCCGCCCCGGCGGGCCCGTAGCTCAACGGTTAGAGCTGACGGCTCATAACCGTCTGGTTCCCGGTTCAAATCCGGGCGGGCCCACCACGATAAAATTCAAATACTTCGAGAGTTTTTGACGCTGCTGGTAGAACACCTCACGCCCGCTGCAGAGGGAGGGCGCACCACGAGATGCGGATCGTCATTTGTGGTGAGCAGAGACTGCCGAAAGGACTTCGCCAGCGAGTTGACGGGGAGCGTGATGTGCGATGTCGCCGAGGCTTAACACGCCGACCAGTCTCTTCTTGTCGTTGAGAACCGGCAGCCGCCGGATCTGTTTCTGCTCCATGATGCGCACGGCGTCGCCGATATCTTCTGTGTCGCGGCAATAGACGATGCCGGTCGACATGACATCGCGGGCGGTCAGTTTGGCCGCATCCTTGCCGGCAGCGACCATGCGGATCGCGATGTCCCGATCGGTGACCATCCCAACCAGGCGATCCTTCTCGCCGATCGGCATAGCGCCGATATCAAGATCCCGCATCTTCGCCGCCACCACTTGTACCGGCGTTGCCGCTTCGACCCATTCAGCGGTCTTGTGCATTGCGTCCTTGACTTGCATCGCGGTCTCCATGGGTGAAGGATGCCTGACATGGCAATCCTTCTACCAATCGTCATCGATCCGGCGGCCCAGCACTTTGACGTCGATCAAACGTCGATCAAACGTTACGTGTGCAATCAGCGACGGGCATTGTTTCCGCTTGCGAGCGGTTGTCTGGATTTTCGCACGGACGATCCGGCCCAACGACGATGCTCGGCCCAAGCAGTATCGGATCGGACTTCAACAGGACCATCGCCCTTGATGTGCATTCCCACCACATCTGGTCACGTCTCGATTCGGCACGCCTCGATCTTGATCTGCATCTTCTGACCAGAGGCGGCGTCTCCGGCGACCATTGCGTCAGGCACGATCCGGAGCGCTGATCCGTATCAAATCGTGCTGTGCCTATCGCTCTCAGCCTCAAGGTTTTTTCAGGCTCAGGATGTAAGCGATGAGGTCGTCCCGATCGAGGAGCGGGATCATGATGTTTGGCATGTCCTGGTGTGACGTCTGCAGCCATGCCGTCAGGGCGATCGCGGTCACTCCGGGTGTGTTGGCAATCGCCTCGAACGTCGCAGTCCGAGGTCGTGGAGACACCGTTTGGTTCGGATTAACCGCGTGGCACTCCGCGCAAATAAGCTGTGCGAACTTTTGGCCGGCGCGAGCGTCGCCGAGGTCCTGACTGAGCGCGGGCCCTAAGCAAGAAGATAGGCTGCAAACCCCAAGCAAAGCCAGGATCCCTCGAATGTTCGTGAATATCGACATGGCTATCCTCAGCACGCAACGTGACTGTTTTCGAGCTTACACACATTGGTCAACGCTAGCGCATCGGAGGCAGCGGCCGATTGATGTCGGACAAAGCGTGATTTGATGGCGCCCTCCAGCATCGCACGTGAGTTCCGATGCTGCTGACACCGCGGGCGTGCTCTCGGACAAGGGCAGTCGCTTGTGGCTCGGCCCGAAAGCGACGTTTCGTGCCGGCGTCACTTTCACCGTCGCAGCCATTGCCGCTCTTACTGCCATGATGAGGCACCAACTCGCAGCGAGGACACCGTGACCAGACTCCGAACCCATCCTGAAGCCCATCTTGTTGATCGCATTGGTTGGCTGCGCGCCGCAGTTCTCGGCGCCAATGATGGAATCGTCTCAACGGCAAGTCTGATCGTCGGCGTTGCGGCGGCGGCGTCGAAGCCGAGCGACATCCTGATTGCCGGTGTTGCCGGTCTTGTCGCTGGTGCCATGTCGATGGCGGCTGGCGAGTACGTATCGGTCAGTTCGCAATCCGACACCGA
>JAYSUN010000628.1:0-2944 GCA_043719045.1 Hyphomicrobiaceae bacterium
CACGGCAATGCCGTCCTTGGGGATCGTGAAATGCTTTGCCGGATCACCTTGTTCGGGAATGCGAAGAACCATTGTTTCAAACAACGACGGCCGCAGCACTTTGCCTGCCTGGCGCTTGACGCGTGGCACTGTCACAATCGCCTGACCAAGTTTTAACTGCCGTACGCGGTCGGCGCCGAAGTCAATTCGATCGGGGTGGGTCGTCTGCTTGCGGTCAGTCCCAAAAAATACCGGCACCGGCGTGCAAATTGAGCGCGCTTTGCAGGTGTCGACGGCGATCACGCCTGCTTGTGCCGGTGGAGCAGCCGTCGGAGCAGACCTGACGCTCTTGGCATCTGCTCCGCTTGGTGGTGGCTGCATCGTCACCCTCGGACCAGTTGATTGACTTCTGGACGCAGCAGGCGGCAGGGCCGAAGGGGCTGGGGACGGTGGTGCTGGCGGTGGTGCTGGCGGCTGCGACGCGGTCGATGGAGACGGCAGAGCTAGCGCCGGCCCCCTCGTTGACTTGCGATCCGCAGTCGGCCCAATCGGATCCATCGATCGCGCGGCCGTGGCTCGACCGTAGACGGCGATCCCAGTCTGAATCCCCGGCTGTGAAAGGAAAACGAAAGCTATGCTGACAGGAGCGCTGGCACCATTGACAATCAGATCTCTGGAACGCTGGCCGGCCGCAAGACGTAAGCCGCCGAGTTTCTGGGTTCGCCCATCAGCGAATTGTACCGACACTGAGGTTATCTGCACAGGGTGATCAATCGATTGCACCTGCATCCGATCGACCGGATCACCTCCAAGTTTAATGACAGTCCGACCAGAAGATAAATCCACCCTCGCTTCGCCGAGCCGAATATTGGCTTGTGCTTGAGCATTGCCGACCCAGTCGATCGTTGCTGTCAGACACAATACGACCAGCATCAAAATGTTTTTCGAGTACATTGTGCCCTCCGCTATATGAATTCCGTCAACAGTGTTTCGTGATACACAACTGCGGATGTGGTGAAACAACGGCAAGAGTTGAACAATTGATCCCAATCTGCAAGGGGCGAGGGATTTTCAGTCTCTGAACATCCTGCAGTTTTTGGAGCCGGTCAAAAGGCGGCGGAATGACTAACGAAACCTTAGATTGTCACGTGTCAACTGACTGATCGAAGCACAACCCATCAGCTTCATGTCGCGTTCGATCTCACTCCGCATTTGGCCGAGTGCGCGTTCGACTCCGGGCTGGCCCGCGGCAGCGAGTGGGTACAAGTAGTAGCGGCCAACGCCAACAGCTTTGGCGCCAAGCGACAATGCCTTCAGGACATGCGTGCCGCGTTGCACACCGCCGTCCATGATGACGTCGATGCGGTCGCCCACGGCTTGGACAATTTCCGCCAACTGGTCAAAGGCCGCGCGTGAGCCGTCGAGCTGGCGACCGCCATGATTAGACAGGATGATGCCGGTGCAGCCGATCTCAACGGCGCGTTTGGCATCGTCCACCGACATGATACCCTTGAGACAGAATTGCCCGTTCCATTGCTGGACCATGTCGGCCACGTCGTCCCAGTTCAATGACGGATCCAGCATTTCAGTAAAGTAGCGACCGATCGAGATGGCGCCACCGCTCATGTCAACGTGCTCGTCCAGCTGCGGCAATTGGAATTTCTCGTGGGTGACATAGTTGATGCCCCACATCGGTTTCAGCGCAAATTGCAGCATGCCGCCGAGCGTCAACTTGAACGGAATCGAAAAGCCTGTGCGCAGATCGCGCTCGCGGTTGCCGCCTGTGATGCTGTCAACTGTCAGCATCATGACATTGACACCGGCTTCCTTTGCCCGCTGCATCATTGCCCGGTTCAATCCGCGGTCCTTATGGAAATAGAACTGGTAGACCTGCGGCGTATCGTGCGTCTTGCGCAGTTCTTCCAGGCTAACTGTCCCAAGCGACGAGACGCCGAACATAGTGCCGAATTTTGCCGCCGCAGCTGCCACCGCCCGTTCGCCTCGGTGATGAAACAACCTTTGAAGAGCGGTCGGCGAGCAATACACCGGCATCGCCAGTTTTTGGCCAAGTACCGTAACGGACATGTCGACCGTTTTGACACCGCGCAGGACGTTGGGGACGAGGTCGCAGCGCTCGAAGCTGGCCGTGTTTTGCCGATACGTGATTTCGTCGTCGGCAGCGCCATCAATGTAATTGAAGATGGGGCTCGGTAATCGCCGCTTAGCCAGTCTACGGAAATCCTGAAAATTATGGCAGTCGTGCAGACGCATTTGTTGTGTTCCATGGTCGCGTATCGATGGCTGTCGGCGTCTAACATGGTTTTGGCTGATCCAGCACCTCTAAGCTGCCGCGGACTCGCAGACCGTTCTCTGAGCATGGTCAAGTTGGTTGCGCTGTGCAAAATGGACTGAGTTGACCACATTCGCCAACCCAACTTGAAAGCCCAACGCCATGAACCGTGTTCTCGCCCATACCGGCGCGCGCTATCCGATCGTTCAAGCGCGGATGGGCTGACGAGCATTTTTATGAAGCCGCGGGCAACGAAGGCGCCTCATTCGACCGCACTTACGCGCCAGTTCCGTCGGCATCCTTGGTCAAAACCTGAGTAGCTATGAGGAGGCCGTCATAGTCGAGCGTTGGCGTTCGATGGTCGGCGTGCGGCAGGCCCGAGAGGCTGTGCATGTGGATGCGCCGGTCGCCATCCCGGTCAAACCGCATGACGCTAAAATACTGCTTTTTCCTGGTGCCAAAAAGATGGGTCTCGGGCATCGCGATGCCGGCCGCGCGCGCCATCAGGCGATAGGCGAACTCAACTGACCTGCTCCCCGGAATTTCATCCAGCTGATAGTTGAATCTCTCAGTGGAGAGATCGAGATGCGCAAGAGCCGTTTCAGCGAGAATGCGATCATCGGGATCATCAGGGAGCACGAGGCCGGTGCGAAGGTCGCGGACCTTTGCCGCCGT
>JAYSUN010000629.1:0-8219 GCA_043719045.1 Hyphomicrobiaceae bacterium
CTCAAAGGAGACACTCTGAATGAGATCCACTTTTTTTGCCGCCGCCGCGCTCTTGTCGCTCGGCCTTGCCACTTCCGCCAATGCGGCGCCCATCTCCGGGCAAAGTATACCTGCGGATTTGCAGAAACTGCAAATTGAAACCGTCGCGTACGCTGTAACCCCGTGCCGTGCGTACTCGAACGGCTGGTACTACATCAACAATCGCGGTGAAAAACTGCTCTGCAAAGCCCGCCCAAGCGCATTTTACGTCTGGCGCGTCGAAGGCGCGCGCACTGGCTGGTACCACCGGGCCTATCGCCGTTGGTATTGAGACCTGAGGTGATTTGTCCTCAAGCTTGCGGGGCCGGGCACATCACTCGGCCCCTTTGCTTATCAGCCCGCCCATCGCTATAGCCTCCAGGATGACACTCGCTCCTGACACAACCGTCGCCAAGCCCGTTGAAACCATCCGGGTCGCCAATGCTGACGCGGGCTTGCGTCTGGATCGCTGGTTCAAGGCGCACTTCCCCGACATCGGTTTTGGCTTTCTGCAGAAGCTGTTACGCTCCGGCCAAGTCCGGGTTGACAGCAAGCGTGTGGAAGCCAGCCACCGCCTCGAAGCCGGCCAGGAAATTCGCATACCTTCGGCCGCCCGCAACAAATCCAAAGCCACCACCGCAGCAGACGCGCCGAATGCGCCGCGCACCAGTAAAGCCGACCGCGCCTTCATCGAAAGCCTCATTCTGTATGAGGATGAGCACGTGGTTGTACTCAACAAGCCGTTCGGGCTGGCAGTTCAAGGCGGCTCCGGGACCACCCGCCATCTCGATGGCCTGCTCGCCGGCATGGTCGACCGGTTCGGCGATCGTCCGCGCCTCGTCCATCGCCTCGACCGCGATACCACCGGCGTATTGATGGTCGCCAAGCACCGCCAAGCCGCGGCTAAACTCGGGCGAATTTTCCAGACCCGAAGTGCTGCAAAAACCTATTGGGCACTGGTTCGTGGCGTCCCCTCTCCGCGCCAAGGCAAGATTGAAGCTGCATTGGTGAAGGCCACCGACAAGAACGGCGAAGACCGTGTCCGCCGGGCTCGTCCCGGTGAACAGGACGAGGCCATGCATGCGACCACGCACTACAGCGTGATTGATCGCGTCGCCCATAAAGCGTCGTGGGTTTCACTCAAGCCGGTGACCGGACGCCAGCACCAGTTGCGCGCCCATATGGCCCACATCAAGCATCCGATTATCGGCGATCCCAAGTACATGATGGGCGAGCACGGCCTGCAGGTCGCGATCCCGCAGAACTTGCATCTGCACGCTCGCCGTCTGGTCATTCCCCACCCGATCACCGGGGCGACCCTTGATGTCACCGCACCGTTGCCTGAGCACATGCGAACCACCTGGGCGATGCTCGGCCTTGACCCGACCAAATACGAGCCGTCGGATTACTGAGCGGGACCGGCGCGACCCTGAAGACCGCAGCACCGTGCACAGTCTGAGACCGAACCGGAACAGCTCTGACCGGTCCTGCCGCTGACCGTGTGCCGGCCGGCTCGCAGTGACGCGTGTGTTAAATGTCTCTGGCCGTCGAGCGCCGGATCTTGGCATCTTTGCGTTTCAATATTTTGGGATCGAGCTTGGTGCCCAGACCTGGCCCTTTCGGCACAGTAATCATGCCGTTCTTGATCGGCGGCAACGCTGTCAGGAAGCGATGGTACCAGCCGTAATAAAAGGCACGCACGACCTCTTGGACCCAGCAGTTGCGCGTGTTGAGCGCGAGGTGAGTTGATACGGTGAGCGCGACCGGCCCGGTGCAATCATGGAAGGCAACGGGGGTTTGAAAAGTCTCAGCCATAGTGGCAATTTTTTTGGCCTCAGAAACACCGCCGCACCACGACACGTCCATGATCACCATCGACAACACTTCGAGTTCAAGGAGATATCGAAAGTCTGCACGGCCGCCGCGCGTCTCACCGACTGCAATCGGCGAGCGGGTGGCGCGGGCGACTTCACCGATTGAATTCATATGCTCCATGAACACCGGATCCTCGACCCACATCGGGTCATAGTCCTCCAATGCTTGTGCGATTTTGATCGCCTGTGGACGGCTCCATAGTGAATGCAGCTCATAGGCGACATCCATTTTGTCGCCGCAAGCCCGGCGGATTTTCTCAAACGGCTCAAGCCCCTTTTTCAGATCCGCCTTGGAGATCCAGTGACCGTTGCTGGCTTCCGCCGCGTAGTCGAGCGGCCAGATCTTCATCGCGTCAATGCCCTGTTCGAGCAACGACAGCGCCAACTCGTCGGCGTTGTTGAGGAAGGCATATAGGTCTTCGTATGCACCGGTTTTCGCATCCAAGCCAAAGTTGGCCGTGCCCTGGGTCGGCTTTGTCTGCACATAGGAGTAACCAGCACACGTATTGTAGATCTTGATCTCCTCACGCACGCGCCCGCCGAGCAGGTCGCACAGCGGCAAGTTGGCCGCCTGGCCGAGAATGTCCCAAAGCGCAATATCGATTGCCGAGCGACCACGCATCTCAGCACTGGCCGATGAGAAACCGACGTAACCTGTAAGGGCGCTCTGAATACCCTCAACATTGCGCGGATCGCGGCCCATCAAAGCGCTGGCGATGATGCCATGGATGTGCGCCTCCGCAGCTTCTGGACCGTAAAAAGTCTCCCCGAGGCCGATGAGACCTTCGTCCGTATGCACCTGCACCCATAAAAGGTTAGGGAACTCAGCGACGCGGATCGTTTCGAGTGCCGTAACTTTCATGGCGGTGCTCCTTCTGGCATGGGCATACAGCGTCACGCATTCATGTTGATAGGCGACTTGTGCCCTGACCAACCGGCCAACGAACTTCGGCCGCCCTTCCACAAACCACAAGGCCATCCCGATACTTTTTGATGCTGGACTATTCAAAATGGGGAGGTTTAACTGCCTGCGGCTGTCAAATCAGCTGGGCGCGTACGGCTCGTTAGGCTGTTTCATTTAGACCATCGGGAAGTTCTCAAGATGTGCATTTTTTTACAGCACCCGATCGTTGCGATCTTCGGTGCAGCGCTCACGCTCGCGGCGCAGACTGCCACGGCCCAACAGGCGTCGACCCCATCAGGTCTGCCTCGCAAACAATTCACCACCAGTGAAAAAGCCAACCCCCGTCTGGCAAAAAAGCTGGCCATCCCAGCCTTCTTCGCTTTGCCGGCGAGCGCACGCGGCCCGATCCCGGCGGAGATCACTACGACCGACACACTGGTCGACTTCAAGCATCCCGATGCAAAGGGCGCCGATCTCGGCCTGCGCGTGGTCGAGACGGCACGGTCGGGGATGGCCGAACGGCTTGGCGGCAGCGGCCTGTTCCAAACCGGTGACCTGATCATGTCCTTCTGGCCTGACTGGGGCGGCGCCGGTGCCTATCCCAACGTACAGATGGGTGTCAGTCACGTCGGTGTCGCCTACATCAAAGATGGTAAGCTGAACAATCTCGATAATCCGCTGACCGGCGAGTACAATACTCCCAGCGATCTTCGAAGCTCGAACTATCGGCAGGTGTCATATATGCACGTTGTCCGCCCGCGCGGCTTGACCGATGCGCAGCGGGCAAATCTCCAGGGCTGGATTGACCGATTCAGAACCAACGCCCGCCAAATCTATCCAAAGAGTCTCAGCTTCAATGCCGACTACAATGCACCGAAATACAGGGCCGGTCAGCCGCCTGACTTTGTCAAACGCATGGCACAGGCCGCACTGGGCCAATCAGCGGGGCCGGCCGTCGCATTATACTGCTCCGAGTTCGCGTGGTCGCTCCTGGCGCTCCGCGATTGCAATCCGGCAACCTCGAGCGATGCCTTCAAGGCTGGTGGCATACCTGCATGCGTGCGCGAACCGATGCGACCGATGACGGCCACCGGCGACTACATGATGTCGAAAGCGCGCAACGCTTATGCCGGTCTGGCGGACGGGCCGCTGCTCGCCATTGACGCCATGAACCTCAAAGGCGCTGAACGCCAGTCGATGATCGACAGCGTCTTCAAGATCACCAAACCGGATGGACTGCGCAAAATGTCGATCGGACATCGCCAGACGGCACAGATGATGCAGCCGAAGTTTGAGGCACTCGCGATCTACTATACCGGTGTCACCGGCAACGTGGCCCAAAGGCAGCAAGCCAACGTTGTGGCGAGCGGCTTCGCTCAGGAAATACTTCAGAACTATTCGCCAACCTCGTTCCTGATCAACACACTTCTGCCGCCGAACAATCCGAACCGGACGATGGACTATATCGCAACCATCGTCGTGAAATAGACACCGGTGCCAAGGATGAGCGAGCCGAAATGCCATGACGGAAAATTGACTGGGTCGTCTGGGCCGCCCGGCAGAATCTGGCTCAGCCGCCGTGAGATCCTGGCGGGTGCCGGTGCCGCGCTGCTGCCAGACTGGGCGCATGCCGGTGACAAGGCCCCGATCTATCTGGCCGATATGCACTTTCATTTGTTCTTCCTCGGCAAACGACCCGCCCGGACCCAACCGCTTGCGGCCAATATGGCCGCGGGGCGAGCAACGCTGGTGTCCTGGGCGCTTGTTGGCGACATGCCCTGGCTGACGATAACGGGGGGCGGCATCAAACCGAATGGCAGTCCTGCCAAAGGTGGCGCAACGGCTTGGTTGCTCGATGAATTGGGCCGGGTCAAGCAGCATTTGGCCGAGCAGAAACTGTCGGTCGTGCGCACGCCCGCGGATGTCGAGCGAGCTCTCAAGGGTCAGCCGCATGTGGTCTTGTCGGCGGAGGGCGCAACGTTTGCTGACGACGGGCTCAGTCAGCTCAAGGCCGCTTATGATCTCGGACTTCGTCACATCCAGCTCGTCCATTTCATCGCCAACGAGATCGGCGACATGCAGACTGCGCGCCCCAAGTTCGGCGGCTTAACGGACTTCGGCCGCAGCGTCGTCGTCGAGTGCAACCGGCTCGGCATCCTCATCGATCTGGCGCATTGTACCGATCGGGCGGTCGAGCAAGTGTTGGAACTGTCGCTGTCACCGGTGGTCTGGTCACACAGTTCCGTGCAGCGCCGCCGTCCGTTGTTTCCACCCTTGTTCAATTCTTGGAAGCTGCGCCAGCTGCCACTCGACACTGCCAAGGCCATCGCAAAACGCGGGGGTGTCATCGGGTTGTGGGCACTTGGCGCCGATGTCGGAGCCAGCGTGGAGGCTTACACCGAGCGCATTCTAGAACTGGCGGATCTGATCGGTGAGGATCATGTGGCATTCGGCACCGACATGAATGCTCTGTCAAAGCCGGCTGTCGCGAATTTCAGCGATCTGGGACGCGTTGTCGCTGTGATGCAGTCACGCGGCACCGCTGACGCGCGCGTGCGCAAAATCGCCATCGAGAATTATGCGCGCGTGCTGACGGCTGCCATGCGTGCGCGGGCTGCATAAGTGCGCGAGCCTTGAATGGCTTGTCGAAACCGCAAGATGACCGGCATGCTCGGACTTGACACACCGCGTCGCAACCTTGGCGCTCCCAACCGCACGACCCTACCCGAACGCAGGCGGATTGAAGTCCGTGACGCCATCTGCAACCGAGCCATCAGCTGATCAATCGTCGGCAGATCGATCGGTTGGCATGGACGCGGCCGACTCGACTGCCAACTTGCGTTGACTGGCGCGGACTTTCAGGCTTTCGGATTTGAGCTGTCCGCAGGCGGCTAAAATATCCCGGCCGCGCGGAGTTCGGACGGGGCTCGCATAACCGGCGGTGTTGACCAGTTCGGCAAATCTCTCAATTTGAGTCCAGTCCGAGCATTCGAAGGTCGAGCCCGGCCAAGGATTAAATGGAATGAGGTTGATCTTGGCCGGAATGCCCGCCAGCAATTTAACCAATGCGCGGGCGTCCGGTAGACCGTCATTGACGCCCTTCAGCATGACGTACTCGAAGGTGATGCGCTTGGCATTGGAGACGCCAGGATAGTTGCGGCAGGCAGCCAGAAGCTCCTTGATCGGATATTTTTTGTTGATCGGCACAAGTTCGTCGCGCAGGGCATCATTGGTGGCGTGCAACGAGATAGCCAGCATGGTGCCGGCCTCCGCACCCCAGCGGGGAATTTCGGGAACGACGCCGGAGGTCGAAAGCGTGATGCGGCGCTTGGAGACGGACAGACCATCGCCGCAACTGGCGACCGCCATGGCCCGGCGGACGTTGTCGAAATTGTAGAGTGGCTCGCCCATGCCCATCAGCACGATGTTGGTGATCATACGATCGGCGTCGGGCAACAGTCGGCCATCCGCCGGCGGCAATGCCCCTGGCCAATCGCCGATCCGGTCGCGCGCCAGCAGAATCTGGCCGACGATTTCCTCAACCTCGAGGTTGCGGACCAGTTTTTGCGTGCCGGTATGGCAAAATGAACAGTTGAGCGTGCAACCGACCTGGCTCGAGATGCACAATGTGCCGCGGTCGTACTCGGGGATATAGACGCACTCAACTTCGGGCGCTCGCACCTCATGACCGCGGCGGGGCAGTCGCATCAACCACTTGCGGGTGCCATCGACCGAGACCTGCTCATTGACGATTTCCGGGCGCTCCAGACTGTAAGTGGCGGCAAGTTTGGCGCGTAAGTCTTTGGCGACGTCAGTCATCTGGTCGAAGGAGGTGACACCACGCACATACATCCAGCTCCACAGCTGTTCGACGCGCATCTTCACTTGGCGCTGAGGCACACCGACCACGACGAGCGCGGCGTTAAGACTTTGCCGGTCCATGCCCGCCAGCGACGATTTTTGCGGTGTTAGTAAACGCGGACCGGTCGTTAACGGGCCTGTTTGGTCAAGAACGACGGTCATTGGTGGGGTCTCCCGGAGGCCAAAAGCTCCGTATTTTCAGGCCTTCTAGCCGCTTTTGTCGACAAACGAAAGGCCGACCGGACGCAGGCTCCGACCCAAACCAGGGCGGCAATTGCTGCAAAAACATCTAAAATTGTTACGTCCCCATACGCTTTTCCTAAAATCCTTTTGGCCAACTCTAAATCCGGCGTGAAGAGCACAAGCAAACTTTGCGGATAAAAACCGGGCAAACCCGGCGGTTGTGAGTGAGGTCTGAGCAACCTTCCTCGACACCGCTGATCAAATGCCCGATCTCGGTGGCAACAGGAGTTGATGCAATGCAAACGATACACGGGACCGTCAATGTCGACGTCTTGCGCGGCAAGATCGATGAGGAAAATGAGATCTGGGGACACAGAGGCAGCGATACTCTCGACGGCGGCAAACTTGATGACGTCGTTATTGGCGGCAAGGGCGATGATCGGCTTTGGGGCGACCGCGGCAACGACCGCTTGATCGGCGATAGCGGGAACGACACCGGCTACGGCAGCGTCAATGACGACGCGCTCTATGGCGGGACTGGCAATGATTGGCTATCCGGCGGCAAGGACGACGACTCCATCTTCGGTGGCAAAGACAACGACGAACTCCATGGCAATACCGGTCATGATGCACTTGCCGGTGGCACCGGCGATGACACCCTTGCGGGCGAAGCCGGAAATGACGTGCTGTTTGGCGGTTGGGGAACCGACAAGGTCCTTGGCGGCTCGGGTGACGATTTCGTGTTAGCCAGCCGGGGCGTTGACACGCTTGTCGGTGGCTCTGGTTACGACACGGTCGATTGCTCGCGCATGATCGGCAAGCTGGACCTCGACCTGTCGAAAGGCACCTACACGGTCGGCGCCGGCGGCAATAGCGGAACGGTTTCCGGCTTCGAGGAGGTCTATGGCAATAACACGGGCAGCCGTATGCTTGGCAGCGATGCGCATGCGACCGTCTTCAATGGCGGCGCTGGCGACGACTGGATCCGCGGCAAGATGGGTTCAGACACGATCAACGGTGGCGAGGGTGCTGATACGTTCGCGTATCTCAAGAAAGATACCTTTGCCGGCGGCGTCGACCTCATCAACGACTTCCAGGTCGGGGTCGACAAACTCGACCTGTCCGACTTCCTGAAGGGCGGCCGCAGCTTGGACAGCGCAATCCGGTTTGCCGACGGCGCCGATGGCACGCTCGTGCAGGGTCTGGTCGGTGGTCTCTGGACGGACGTCGTCACGCTCGCGGGCGTTCATGACGTCGGCTACACGATTCTGGCCTGAGTAAAGTCGAGGAGAGGCGCGGTGGCTTGGGGTCGACTGGGAACCATCACTCCGTTGCCTCTCCTCGCTCATCGCACCGGACGTGCGGGTTTCCCGCATCCG
>JAYSUN010000630.1:0-8180 GCA_043719045.1 Hyphomicrobiaceae bacterium
TTCGACGTTGAGCCGCCGCCCTGCGCGGACTGAACCGTGGCAAGCCATGGTCGCGCAGACATGTTCAAGCCGAGCCTTCAGTGCCGTGCGTTCGGCATCCCCCGCGATCTCGGCGGCAAGATCCTTGACCAGGCCCTGAATGTCGATATGGCCGAGCAAGGCCGGTGTTTCCCGCACTGCGACAGCCTCACGCCCGAAGGCCTCCAACACCAGCCCCAACTCTGCAAGTTCATGTGCTGCGTCGTCAAGTGCTGCCACTTCGTCAGGTTCGAGCGTCACGATCTCCGGGATCAACAACCCTTGTCGGGCCACACCGCCTGAGGCCAGCGCCTTTTTCATGCGCTCATAAACCAGCCGCTCGTGCGCCGCGTGCTGATCAACAATGACGACGGAATGCTCCGTTTGCGCGACGATGTAAGTTTCATGCAGCTGCGCCCGCGCGGCCCCCAGAGGGCGGCTGACCAGCGCGGCCGGTGCCGGGGCAGTCGTCGCTTGTCCACTGGGCTGCGCCAAGCCATTGAGCGGCGCCTGCATGGCTTCGGCAAAAGCTCGGGTGATGTGGGTCGGACGTGCTGCGGCCCACGGGGGCGGTGTCGTGCCTCCAGAAACGCCAGTGGCGACATGCATGCGATTGAGTGTCGCCTCTGATTCGGCCACAGACTGTGACTCGGCGACAAACTGGGCGTCCCGTGTCGCAGCTGCTGCGGCCGCCAAGACATCCAAGATCTTGGCACCACCAAAAGCCGATGCCCGATGCCCGGCATCTTCGAGAGCGTGACGCAGCGCATTGATCAACAGGCTGCGCACGGCGCCGCCATCACGAAAACGCACTTCGGACTTGGCCGGATGCACGTTGACATCGACGGCCCGTGGATCGAGACCGAGGAACAACGCAAACATCGGGTTGCGGCCTTTGGGAATGAGATCGCCATAGGCCGCGCGCACGGCCCCGAGCAAGAGCCGGTCGCGCACGGGACGGCCATTGACGAACAAGAATTGTTGGCTGGCATCATTCCGGTGCAGAGTCGGCAAGGCCGCAAACCCCGTCAGTTCAAGGCTTTCTTTGGCTCGATCGATGCGGAGCGCATCATTGAGAAATTCGCGCCCCATGATTTTCCCAAGGCGCTGCAGGTGGCCCTCTGGGGTAACGCTCATCTTCGGCAGAGACAGGGCGGTCCGGTCCCCGGTGTCGACGACAAAACCGATTTCAGGGTGCGCCATGGCCAAGCGCTTGACCACCTCGGTGATCGCTAGGGTTTCGGAGCGTTCGCTCTTGAGAAACTTCAGCCGCGCGGGCGTCGCCGAAAACAATTCGCGGACTTCGATGATGGTGCCGACATTGAGCGCGGCTGGACCGACCTCCCCCTTGCGCCCCCGGTCAACAACCAATCCCGCGGCAACTTTGCCGTCGCGCGGTCGCGATTGCAGCGATAAATGCGCAATCGAGCCGATCGAAGGGAGCGCTTCGCCACGGAAACCAAGCGTTGCGATATTGAACAGGTCGTCGTCGGTGAGTTTCGATGTGGCGTGACGCTCAACCGCCATGGCGAGGTCATCGCGGCCCATGCCATGACCGTTGTCTGAGACGCGCAAGAGTGACAAACCGCCGTTGATGGCGACGACTTCGATTTCAGTGGCACCGGCGTCGATGGCGTTCTCGACCAGTTCTTTAATCACAGACGCGGGCCGCTCGATCACTTCGCCAGCTGCGATGCGATTGACGGTTTCCGGTGAAAGTTGGCGGATCGACATAACTCGTGCTTGCCGGACATGCGCGGCAAAGCCAAGGCCGCAGACGTCACTATCCCCGGCAATGTGCAGGCAAGGCGAGTTTTGCCCAGACGGGGAGCAGTTGGGCAGACTGTCAGCCGTTCAATTGCGGGGGTTAAGCTCTGGCAGCTCGCGGATGATACCCATATTTGCCGCGGCGGATCTGATGCGATTGCGTAGCGGTCACATCGACAATGGGGCGTTGTGAGGAAAATCTGTTGTCGCGATGCGATGAAAAAGGTCAGCGTCATCCGTTACGGTTTGGCCGCGGCAACGAGATAGTTCACATCCAAGTCGCGCTCTGTCAACGACCAACTATCTGACAGTGGATTATAAATCAGGCCGGCAAAATGGGGCTGCATCAGCCCCAGAACGGCAAGATGCTCAGCCAGCTCGGCGGGCGTGATGAACCGGTCCCATTGATGGGTTCCGACTGGCAGCCAACGCAACACATACTCAGCCCCGATGATGGCCAGCGCATAGGATTTCAGTGTTCGGTTCAAGGTCGAGCAGATCAGCAGCCCACCCGGTCGCACGAGGCTTGCCACGACGCTGAGGAAGGCGCGCACATCTGGCACATGCTCGATCACTTCTAGACAAACGACGCAGTCAAACCGGACGCCAGTTGTGGCCAGATCCTCGGCTCTCAATGCCCGGTAATCGATGCTCAAACCTTGCCCGGTCGCATGGCTTCTGGCAGCCGCGATATTGGCATCTTCAGGTTCGATGCCGGTGACCGTCGCGCCCATCCGAGCTAAGGGTTCTGAGACCAGACCACCACCGCAGCCAACATCCAGAAATGTCAGCCCCGCCAGTGGCCTCAGGCCGCCGCCGTGTCTTTGAAACTGCCGCAGCGCCGCATCGCGAACAAAGCTCATGCGTTGTGGGCCGAGCTGGTGCAGAGGTTTGAACTTGCCGTTTGGGTCCCACCAGTCATTCGCAAGCGCCGCAAAATGAGCAATCTCGGCCGGGTCAAGCGTGTTGCTCGGCGCTGTTGCGGCCGGTGTGCGGATGGGGGGCGGTGGCGAGATCATTGGCCATTTGAGGGCGTCCGCCGGATGAAAGTCAACGCGACGGGTTGCGCAGGCTGAAACAACCGATAAGGCTTACTGCGCTGGTTCACTTGCGAAGGACAAATACCCATGACCACACCCTACACCTTGCACGGCATCTGGCTTTCGGGCCCGACTTACAAAGTCGGCCTCATGCTGGCTCTAACGGGTCAGAAATTCAACTACGAAAACATCAACTTGCGCGAGGGCGCGCACATGAAACCGGAATACAAGGCCAAGAGCCGTTGGGGTCAGGTCCCGTGCTTGTCGGTTGCCGCCACCGGCAAGAACCTGACACAATCCGCGGCTATCCTCGGATATCTGGCTCAGGCCACGGGCAAGTTTGCTGGCGCCGATGCGCACGAGCAGCAGGATATTCGTGAGTGGATGCTTTGGAGCGCCGACCGTCTCGCGCCGTCCATGTACCGCAGCCGTGCGGCCAAAGCCGGTTTCCGCAAAATGGATGATGCGACCATCGAAATGTATGGCGTGGAAGGGAACGCTGCTCTCAAAACCCTTGAAGCCCATTTGGCCACGCACCACTGGCTCGTTGGAAAGGCCCCGACCATTGCCGATATCGATGCTTTTGGCGTGGTTTGCTATGCCGCCGACGGTGGTTTTGACTTGGCGGCCTACCCTCACGTTCAGGCCTGGATCAAACGGCTTGAGGCGCTGCCCGGCTTTGGCAAAGCCGAGGCAATTTTGCCAAAGGAAAGTAAAGTCGCGTGACCGGTTCGTCGCGCCGTTGAGTTCGATTTGATTTGGGGGTTGCCAGCCGGTGGCCCCTGGTTGCGTACGTCCTCAAAGTCAAACGGTGTTGGGACACTCTGCGTGCTATGGTGGCTCCCCACTTTGCGCTATAGGCGCCGAGTGATTTGGGGATGGGCGTGGCAATGCTGCCGGAGTGGTTCAAGCGACGGGTTCGGCAAGACACGCGCGTGGTGGCTCGCCCGCATGCCGCCAGGGGACGCGCCGCCGCGACCTTCGCTGCGGAGTTAACCTTTGACTCGGTGGTCTGCAAGTTTGATGAGATCGCGGTCCTGAACGGCGTCTCGTTGACCATTGCCCCTGGCGAAATCGTGTGCCTGTTGGGGCCTTCTGGTTCCGGTAAAACCACACTGCTCCGGATTGCCTCCGGCGTCGAACGGCCAACCTCGGGTCGAGTCTTGATCAACGGCGAGGAAATGGCCGCACCCGGCGTGTTCGTGCCGCCGGAAAAGCGCAGTGTCGGTTTGATGTTTCAAGATTTTGCGTTGTTCCCGCATCTGACAATCGAGGACAACGTGGCGTTCGGCCTACGCTCGCTGCCACAGGCGGAGGCGCGTCGCGAAGCTCGAGGGGTCCTGGCTCGCGTCGGGTTGGAGAAATACGCACTGGCGTATCCGCACACGCTCTCCGGTGGTGAACAACAACGCGTCGCCTTAGCCCGCGCCATCCTGCCACGGCCGGCCGTCATGCTGATGGATGAGCCCTTCTCAGGTCTGGACATCATGCTTCGTGAAGCCATGCAGGACGAGGCTTTGAAGCTTCTGCGTGAAACCCGCGCGACGTGTCTGATGGTCACCCACAGCCCCGATGAAGCTATGCGCCTCGGCGACCGGATTGCGGTCATGCGCGCTGGTCGGCTGGTCCAGGTTGGCAAGGCCGAAGATCTCTATCGCAACCCGGCGGACCTGTTCGTTGCGCGCCTGTTTTCCGAAATCAACGAAGTGCCCATGACCGTCACAGGCGGCGGACTGCGCACCCCGTTTGGCAGGTTCTCGGACGCAAGCCTTGATGAGGGTATGGCTGCCGTTTTGTGTTTGCGCCGGCGCGCCTTTCGTTTTGCTGATAGTGACACGGGTGTCGCCGGACGTGTCTTGCGCACACGCTTTCTTGGCGACGCCGTTGCCATGGACCTAGCTGTGCAGGGTTTTGATCAGCCCCTGACAATGGTGGCGCCCGAGAGCCGCGCGCGGGAGCGTGGCGCCGAAGTGCATATCACCATTGAGCCGTCAGGGGTTTTGATCTTCGCCGCCGGCTGAACCGCCCGTTATGATTTTGGTTTTGCCGCATCCATGAGCTGTCCCAATCTGCGAAGTGCCAGTTGATAGCCTTGGGTTCCAAACCCGGCCATGACAGCATCGGATCGAAGCGAGACAAACGAATGATGTCGAAACGCCTCGCGCTTATGGACTTGTGAAATATGGACTTCAATCACCGGCCGCTCGAACGTCTCGAGTGCATCCAGGATCGCGATTGAGGTGTGCGTGAATGCCGCCGGGTTTATGACGATGCCGCCAGCCACATCGCGCGCTTCATGAATCCAATCAATGATTTCGTATTCGCGATTGCTTTGATGGAACGCGAGTTCAAGCTTCAGCTCCTTTGCCAGCGCACGACAGTCTCGTTCGACATCGGCGAGGGTTTCAGCGCCGTAAATGTGCGGCTGACGTTTGCCGAGTAAATTGAGGTTCGGGCCGTTCAAGATGTAGACGAGGCGGGACATGAGCTGACTCTCTGGCAAACCGGTGGTTCCGTTTGAGCCTTAACTGGGCTGCGCTGAACTGGCAAAGTCTGGCACATTCTCTGCCTCGTCCTCTGCCTCCTCCAAATATTCGAGATGTTGAATGTTTGCTTGACATAGCTGCCGAGCGGCGTAGCTTGATGCGGCAAATCGTTACGCGAAGTTACGCTTCCAGCCGGTGGAGACGCCCGTGTCATGCCCAAGTCCAAACTCTTGATTGTTATGGCGAATACGGACACCCGCAACGGTGAAGAGCTGGGTGCCCCGATTTTCCAGGCGACCGTTGCCGCAGCCATGGACAAGACCGTGGAGGTCATTTGTACAGCGACCTCTGGTCGATTGATGAAAAAGGGCGTCGCCGAAAACCTGTTTGTCAAAGCTGGCTCGACCAAGTCAGTCTACGACTTCATCAAGGATGCTCACAGTGCCGGCGTCAAATTCTATTGTTGCTCGCCCAATCTCGATCTGTTCGGCATGACCAAGGATGATATGATTCCGGAGTGCTCAGGCATCGTCGGCGGCGCCTATCTGATCGAGGCTGCGATGGATGACGATGATGTACTGGTGATGACCTATTGAACTGAGATCGCAGCGTCAGCCTCCCGGATCTGCGAAATCCTTGCCACCTGATGGCTGACACCTGAAACCTGTCTGGCTCCCATGTCCCACGCCGCGACAACCACCCGTGTCCAAGATTTCATCGGCGATCCCGTGGGGGACAAGCCGGTGGTTCCGCGCGCCAAACTGGAAGCGATTTTTCAGGATATTCAAGCGGACATGCGGTTCGATCACGAACTGAATGGCTGTTTGAACTGCGGCATCTGTACCGCAACTTGTCCAGCCGCTCACTACTACGATTTCTCACCACGCGAAATCGTTCAACTGCTGTGGACCGAGAACCTTGAGGGCGTTTACGATGCCATGCAGGAAAAGATCTGGTCGTGCGCCCAGTGCTACACCTGTGCCGCACGCTGTCCGTTCGACAATTCGCCAGGCGGGCTGATTATGTTGATGCGTGAGGTCGCGATCAAGCATCAGTTACAGTCGGCGAAGGATGTGCTGCGGCCGTTTTCGCGCGTGATGTTGAAACTGATCTCGACCGGCAATCAGCTGGCGCCTGATATGATCAATCCGTCGCATTTCGCTGACTGGGGTCCGAACCTGACCAAGGTCGACGCGCCATTGAAGTTGCTGCGGGCGGCGATTCCGATGGCGACCCTGAACACGATTACAACCGCATGGGAGGTCAACTTGAAAACCTCCGTTGAACTTTACACGATCTGGGAAATGACAGGCGTCCTCGACCAGCTGGAAGGCATTGATCAAAACCTGTTCGATGTCATCACCGATATCATGGATGAAAAACGCGAGGAGTGGGCGGAGTTTTTGGAAGACCAGGAGGCCGCTGAATGAACTGTCTTCAACCGACCAACCCGCACAAATCGAGGCTTCTATCTCCATGACCGCTTACATCATTTTTCACATCACCATCACCGATCCTGTGAAGTATGCGGAGTATGCCAAACATACCCCGCGGATTATCGCGGAGCACGGCGGTAAAATGCTCGTGCGTGGTGGCGACCCGGAGGTGATCGAAGGCCAACCGCCGGGACAACGGGTGGTGGTTCTGGAATTCGCGGATCGGACCGCCGCCAAGGCGTTTTTTCATTCGAAAACCTATCAAGCCATTATCGGCATCCGTCAGGGTGCCAGCGTCGCGCATGGAGTCATTGTTGATGGCGTCGCGCCGGAGGCGTGGACTGCCGCTGTGACTGAAAGCAAAAAGCACGGCTGATCTGGAACAGAAGCGCATGTCCGCCATGATGGCAAGCGCGCCCAAACCAGTTGAGAAAAAATCAGCGGCCGAGAAGACATCGAAATGACGTTCAGCACCGTCCCCTGGAGCACAGTTCATGAGCACCAACGAAAAGCCGCTCACCGCGCAACAAGCGGCTGAACGATTCACTGGCCACGGGGCCGAGTGGAAGCCCGCGAATCTCACGGCGACAGAAAAACAACTCGCAACTCAGTGGGTCGAGCAGCGCATCGATAAGCGCTCGATGTCAACCAGCAAGGACCGCGTGGCGGATGTGCGCGACGCGATGTGGCAGCTTGAGGCTGATGGCGAAATCGTCGTCCACCGGGTTTCAGATGCGCACCGGCCTGTGATCGCCAAAACACTTTATGGTTGGGATAAAAAGATCCCGACCACCCAGTTGTGGCACCATAAGAGCTGCGGCCAATGTGGCAATATTCCAGGCTATCCGGTGTCGTTGCTGTGGCTGCAGAACAAGCTTGGAACCGACTATCTCGATGAGACCGATCAAACCAGCTGCACGGCTTGGAACTATCATGGCTCGGGTATTGGCAATCTCGAAAGTCTGGCTGCGGTCTTTCTACGTAACTTTCATCAGGCCTATGTCAGCGGCAAAGCGCAAGGTCTGGCGCCGGGACATTTTTATCCCCTGGTTCACTGCGGCACGTCATTTGGAAACTACAAAGAGGTCCGCCAGTATCTGATCCACTCAGCCAAGTTGCGCGAAAGTGTGAAGAAAATCTTGGCCAAGCTCGGACGTCTGGTGGATGGTAAATTGCTGATCCCAGAAGAGGTGGTTCACTACTCGGAATGGCTGCATGTGCAGCGTGCCGAGATCGCTAAGCATCAAGTCCATGATGCGAGTCACATTCGCGCAACCATCCATCCTGCGTGCCACGTCTACAAGATGGTCCCGGAAGACGCGATTTATGATGCGACCGTACTCGAGGGGAATCGTGTGGCCGTCTCGACCGGCCTCGTGCAGGCGATGGGCGCCCAAGTGATCGACTACAAGACGTGGTACGATTGCTGTGGC
>JAYSUN010000064.1:0-2325 GCA_043719045.1 Hyphomicrobiaceae bacterium
CGCAAAATACTCAAGTAGCCAAACTTGTCTTGAGCTTCATTGCCGGTTGCGCGATGCGATTGGGATCGGTTTTTGCCATCCAGAGATAGACCGTCGGCAGAATGAACAGGTTCAGGATGCTTGAGGACACCAACCCGCCGAGGATCACAACCGCCATGGGATGCTCGATTTCATGGCCTGGCAGATTTCCGGCAATTACCAAGGGAACGATGCCCAGGCCAGTAGTCAAGGCCGTCATCAAGATCGGAGACAGCCTTTCCATCGCTCCACGCAACGCCAATTCTTGGCCAAAAACCATGCCTTCGTGCTGTTCGAGGTGTTGATAGTGGTTAATCAACAGAATGGCATTTCTGCCGGCGATACCGAGCACCGTAATAAATCCGACAAGCGATCCCAGGGAGACGATGCCGCCGCTGAACCATGCCGCCGCGATACCGCCCACCAACGCGCTCGGCAGCGTGAGAAACGCCGCAGTCGCCAAGCGCCAGCTGCCAAACGACGCTTGCAACAAGACGAATATTCCGATGAGCGCGGCGCCGGTGTAAAGCAGAATGCGCTGTTCGGCCGCGTTGCGCTCAGTGTGCTCGCCAATAAGCTCGGCGTGATATTGAGCCGCGAAGTTTACTGTTTTCAAGCGCTTTTCAACGTCGCGCACCACGGAACCGAGATCGCGCTCGCCCGAGAGATTGGCGGCGATGTCAAGCCTGCGTGAAGCGCGCTCGCGTTTCACGACATTCGGAGTCGGCAACATTGCAACTTGCGCAATGTCCGCCAACCTGACTTGTCCTCCGTTCGGTGTATCGATCATCAAATTCCGCACCGAGGTGAGGTCTTGACGAAGGTGCGGAGTGCCAATCAGCACAACGTCGTAAAGCTGCGAGCTCATATAGATGTCAGAGAGTTCGATGCCGCCAATGATTGCCGAAGCGGCGCGCCGGACATCGCCGGGTTTCAAACCGTAATCCTGGGCTTTCGAGAGATCGACCTTCACGGCAATGTGGGGAATTTCCTCGATCAGTTCGCCATGCAGGTTCTTCATGCCTTTCACGTCGGCAAGGGCGATCCTGATCTTGTTGACCGTGTTTCGCAGCTCCGGCAGTTCCGGCCCGTAGACGCGGATGACGATGGCCTCGCTCGATCCCGTCAGCACCTCGCGGATGCGTTCCTTGAGGTATGTCATCACGTCGCGATAAAGGCCGGGATAACCATCCACCACTTCCTGGATCTTGGCCAAGGTCGCGTCATAATCCGCATCGGGGTGAACGCTGATCCAGTTCTCGGTGAAATTGATGCCGACGACTTCGTCCGCCGCAACGGCGCGCCCGACATGCGCGCCAAAATTCTGAACGCCGGGAACAGCCCGGAGCTCGTTGCTCGCGGCGATCGTGATGCGGTTCATCTCCGCGTGCGAGGTGCCGGGTTTGGTGACCCAATGCATCAGGAAATCGCGCTCCTTGAACGACGGTAGAAGTGCCTGACCCAAAAACGGCACCAGACCGAAACCCACCACTGACACTGCCAGAGTGACAACCACGGCCGAGGACGGCGATTTTATGATCGGCGCCAAAACCGCGGAGTATCCGCGCTTGAGGAAACTGACGAACGGCGGCTCCCGGGGACTGACCGGTTTAGCGGCCAGCAACAAGTAGCACAGCGCGAGCGTCAGCGTCAGCGCTACAAGCATGGACGCGAGAAGCGCCAGCGCATATGACGTGGCCAGCGGCTGGAAAAATGCTCCGGACAAACCTTCGAGAAAAAACACCGGCACGATCGCAAGCACGATTATCAATGTGGCGTAGACAATGGAACTGCGCACTTCCAGGGATGCCTCGACGATGACCCGGGCAACGGAGCGCGACTTATCCCCTTCGCTCTCGCGCAGCCGCCTTACAATATTCTCAACATCGATGATTGCATCGTCGACCACAGCTCCTATGGCGATGACCAGACCAGCTAGAACCATGGTATTGATGGTCGCTCCCGCCGCCGCCAGGATAAGTGTGGCAGAAAGCAGCGACAGCGGAATGGCCACCATGCTGATGAGCGCCACTCGCCACTCGTAAAGGAACAGGAACAGCACGCCAATGACCATGATCACGCCGATCACCAGGGCTGATTTGAGATTATTTATGGCGGTTTCGATGAATGTCGCAGGCCTGAAAATTGTCGGGTCGACTGCGATGCCGGCAATGGCCGGCTTCAACTGGTCCAGAGCCCGTTCAACGTTGTGAGTGACTTGAAGCGTGTTTGCCCAAGGGAATTTTTCGACGATGAGGAGAAGGCCAGGACCGTCATTGATGATCCCGTCTCCAATCATCGGCGGGT
>JAYSUN010000631.1:0-8144 GCA_043719045.1 Hyphomicrobiaceae bacterium
GGCTGGGATGATGCAAGTTCTATGGAAAGCGGGGCCGTCTTCGACTGCGACGTTTTCGTGGGGTTCGGGGCCCAGATCACGTCCGCTGCTAAGATTGGCGCTTCCGCATACATCTGCGCTGGAGCAATCGTGTCGCGAGACGTTCCCGAACGACACATCGTGTGGGGGGTTAATAAGATGTGCCACCACTCTGAATGGGCTGGTGAGCTTGCTAAGTCACCGCTGTTCAATCGGAGCCGATGAGCACTTGGGTAGGATAGAGCTACTGGAGGGGCGATGATCGAAGCACTTACCGACATCAGGACGGCTGCGGCTGCGGTTTCTGCGATCTTATCGATCGTTGGCATAGTCGCTGGGTTCAACAAGATTCGTCGATTGATTGTGTATAGGAACTTAAGGAAAGTTCTTGGTATCTCTGACGGCGACCGTGTGGTGGTTGTTTGCTCGGAGCTCGACGAGGCCGAGAAGCGGCAGATGGTTGAGGATCGCGAATATATATATTTGATGAAATACGGAGATCTCGACGCATGGGTCGAGCTAATATTTTCTTTGCTCCGCATATATCCAAATATTGACTTGCGAATTATGGCCTCTGGTGAGGCGATGTCATCCACAATTGACCTGCAGCATCAGATTCTCCTAATTGGCGGGCCTGACTACAACTTATTGACTAGGCGTCTGCACGACATGGGCGCGACGCGAATGGGTTATGCAGAGGAGGTTACACAAGCAGGTAACTCTGAAATAGCACTCGTCGACAAGGTTACTTCGAAGAGGTTCTACCATACGACGCTGGAGAAAGATTTTGGCTATATTGAGCGAATAGTCAATCCATTCGATCAGGAGAGGCAGATTTTGTTCTTTGGTGGGTGCCACACCGTTGGTGTCACAGCAGCGACCAAATTTTTCTCAGCATTCTCAGGAGGCCGCGCAGTTACGGCCAAGCAGGCACTTGAAAACGCGCGCGTAGTTGCGCGGGAGCTGAAGGGGCGCGAGCAGCCGTTTAGTCTTCTAGTGCAGGGAAACAAGGTAGGGTCGTCAATTGCAGCGCCGTCTTATTTGGAGGCGACGTTGTACAGAGGATCCGAGCAAACCGCTGTAAACCTAGCACGCCATGCGAACGGTCGCTGGAGGACATTCTTAAGATGGATTGGTTGGGCAAAATAAGGAACATACAGTTTCATGTGGCGACACGGTTTGGCTTAAGGAAGCGCGTCGTTTTAGGCACCGGAGTTCATGCATGTGTGCCGGTTGTGATGAACGGTGAGGGCACACTGCGTATTGGAGCGGGCGTTCAGTTTGGGTATAGTTTGGCGCCTTGTGTTGGTAGCGGTACCATTTTATTGCAAGCGAGGGATGCCGGGGCCATTGTTTCAATTGGTAGCGATACGGAGTTTAGCAATAATGTATCAATAATCGCGACCAGCTCGGTGAGCATCGGTGAGAGATGTTTGATTCATACCTCTCCCCTTAGTTCCGGCGCAGTTCTGTGTGATGGGATTGCCAACAAGGGGTGGTGTCATGACGCAAGAGAGCCTCAACCAGTTGTGGCGTGATTTTCCGAAGACGGCGCAGGCGTTCGAGGAGCGGTTTGCAACTGAGGACGACTGTCGCGCCTATTGGATCAAGGCCCGCTGGGGCGATACGCCGACATGCGCGCGGTGTTCTGGGACACGGCTCTGGTCGGAGCGCAACGGGTTCCTGTTCGAGTGCGCCGATTGCGGCCATCAGACGAGCCTGACGTCGGGAACGTTGCTGGAAAAAACGCGCAAACCTTTTAAAATCTGGTTCCGCGCGATCTTCGAGATCGGCGCGCGCCGCAACGGCATCTCGGCCAAGGACCTGCAGCGCATCATGGGGTTTGGCTCGTACAAAACAGCGTGGTCGTGGCTGCACAAGCTGCGGGCTGCGATGGTGCGTTCCGACAGCGAGCCCCTCGGCCCTTTCGTGCAGGCCGACGAGGCGTTCGTCGGCGGCAAGGGCGGCATCAAGGAGATGGTGCTGGTGGCGGCGGAAGCGAACGGCCGCGCCCGTCTGGCGCACGTGGAAAACAACGATGAGCAGACGCTTAAATGCTTCGCTGATGGGCAGATCGCCGCCGCGACGCACGTCGTCACCGACGGCCATGCGGGCTACAACGCGACCAGCCTCGGCGCGCGTCCGCACGACATGATCGTGCAGACTAAAGCCGAGCGGCGCGTGAATGACACGCTGCAGGGCAGCCACTGGACGATCTCCCAACTGAAGCGCTGGCTGCTCGGCACCCACGGTGGTGCGGTGCGCGGCAAGCATCTGCAGGCCTATCTCGACGAGTTCGTCTTCCGCCACAACCGGCGCAAGACGAAGGGTGTCGGCCGCATCGCCGCCCGTGTCATCGAGCAACTGGTCGCGCACCCGCCGCTCACGATGCGAAAGCTCATCGATCAAACCAAGCACTACCGATGGTTCGGCTCCGCACACCAAAACACGCCGGAGCTAACGGCATAGGTATGTGTTTGATTGCTGATAGTGTATCAATTTTTGATAGCGACTTTCACGACATCGACCCAGCAAAGAGGCGTGACGCGACATTGCGAGCCAACTCTGACGGACTTGTCGCTTCGGTAAAAATCGGCAACAATGTTTGGATTGGCACGCGTGTGTTGATCGGTAAGGGCGTGTCGGTTGGCGACGACACTGTAATTGGTGCAGGGTCGGTAGTTGTGACTTCGCTGCCGCCTAATGTCCTTGCTGCGGGGGTTCCTGCGCGTGTCATTCGCGCGCTGTGAGCGGTCGCAAGGACTGCCTCGCGCGCATGAATAGCACCACAGTCGCGAAGGTCGCCGGCGTCTGCCGATACCCAGATTGCTGGCGCCAAATCGTTCGCTTCGCCATTCGGCGCGAACGCAGCAGTGGCTCACCTGCGGTCGATCGTGATCACTTGGTTTCGGACTGCGCACCGACAGCTGCGGACATAATCGGCGGCCGACGCTGGCACGTCAATGCGCGGCCCCGGACGACAGTCAATGGGATCTCCCTACTCAGTGACGGGATTGTAATCAGTCAATTTTTCTTCTGCCAACGTATCGTCTTGACTCTGGCGATGGTCGGTGCGAATTTCGTTGCCTTGTCGAAACTGTCAGAATGCATGTCCGAAACCAACGCCGAGCATCGTCAACCGCCTAACACGCCCTACGCCGCCATGCACGCCGCTCCTGATAAGGATGCCGCCAAGGCGCGGACAGCCACGCCCGCTCAAAACGCAGCCGCCGAGCCGGATCATCTGGCGGCCGAGGCGGATAAACTCGAAAATATCAAACAAGCATTGTACGAAGCCTTCATTGCCGCGCCAAAATCCGGCATCCCAACCGCCCTCGTCGATCTTGCCGCCGCCTATACCAGCGTACTGCGCCTGCAGATGTCGCTGCGCGCCTACAGCACGATGCCAGCTCGATCAGCCAGGGCACCGATGTTTACTGCGCCGCGAACCAAATAGCTTCCATTAAATTCCATCTCACCGCTGCCAGATGTCCCCCGTATGTGACGTTCGTAGGCATGTCGCCGTTTGTGGCGATGGTGTCGCTTGCGCTGAGCCATTTGGGCGTCCCCCCGCGCGAAGGCGCGGGGTCAGGCCCTACGGCGCCGAAGGGGCGCCCCGGAGCCGCGCGAAGGGCGCGTCTCCGCCCATGCGGGTTTCGGTCCTTGACGCTCGGCCGATGATGAACCGGACGGCAAAGGAATGCATGCGCTGGTGGCGCTAGCCGATGCGTCCGTAAACAGGGATTTCGACCCGACGCCAACAGCCTGCCATCGTGCTCGAACTTGTAAAGGTCAAGCCCTGCGGGCGCGCGATAGTCGCGCGACCTTGACAAGTTCTGTGCGCGACGGCCCCGCTGGTACGTGGTCGGGGGCGAAGGAAAGCCTCCGGCGGGGTCGTAACCAAGGAAATGACACACCTGGTATTGATGAGGGTGGCTTCGAGCACGGCATGTGACCTGCATTTCTGCGCGCCACCATGGATCACCTGCGTCGTCGGATCTGAATGTGGGCTTCACGTTGCAATCCCGGTGATGGCTTTTTGTGATCTCATAACGTGAGGCAGTTTGGGCTTCGTCATCCACAGATGAGGCTCAACATGCAAACCGCTTCCATATCGTCCATCAAATCAGTACCGCCGGCCCTGATTAGCGCGACACTCGATTATCTCGCGCAACTTCCCGACGGACACCGGCTTTGTCCAATGTTGCTCATGTCGGTCGCGCACGTGATCGGCTGCGATAGGGCTGACACGCAGGCATTGCTGGCGCGCATTCGCGCTGCAGCGATCGTCATGAACGATCCGCGTTGGCCGCCGTGGTCAGCGCACTTTAATACGTGTGAGATCGAACAGCGTCTGGTCGTCGAGACCGCCTTGCTCGGGATCATAGCGGAGTTGCCGTTGCTGCTGGATCTGACCTTCCACGCCGACGCCTTCTTCGATGCGCTGCTTGCCAGTGCCAAGCCGCACAGCCGCGCGGAGTGTCCCGGCTAAAAAAAAGGCTGCTCAGACCTCACCAAGAAAACGCCTCGGGTCGATCTCTGCGCCGGCCACGCGAGCCCTCGTTTGGATGAAGGCTCGCGATGGCCGGCTCCGAGAAAACGCCCCGAAGTCCAGGACTATTCACCCCTCAAAGGAAAGTTCCAATGCGCGACCCATTGGCTAAACGCTTGAAATTCTGCGAAAATGCTCATCGTTTCGATGTTAACGAAAAACTTCTTTTCATATTCAAAACGAATATCTATTGTCCGCCGGTTTTATTTATTCATTTCACAGGAGCAACAACATGACCGACCAAAACCAACAAGCTGCCGATGGCGAACAACACAACGGATTCTTCGTCAACAACGGCACCTTCAGCGGCAACTTCACCACACCCGATGGCGACGTCTATGACATCCGCAAGCTCGAACCGCGCGAAGTGACCGACCCGCGCTCCGGCGAAGTCACCACCATCTGGGGCGGCTACGCCACGGCCCGTGATCGCGACGTTGCGGCACGCGATGCGATCATGCAGGCGCAGTTCAAAAAGACCGGCGAACGTCCAGCTGAACTTTTCGCAGCCGAAGCGCGCGACATCCCGCTCTACATCACTTTGCGCAATCGCCCGGGCAAGGGCTTCACCGACATTGGCTCTTTTTGGAACGCACGTGGTCGCTACACCATTCTCGCCCGCGACCTCGCCGGCAAGAGCGGTCTGCGTTTTGGCGGCAACGTGCTGGCGTTCAAAACAGCCGCTGTGATCGAAGCCGAACGAGCTTCTGCAGCACAGACGACCGCGACACCGGATGCAACACCAGCACCTGATGCAGCGGTCGCGCGTGACAGCGCGGAAAAGCGCGCACGCAAGAGCCGCGAGAAAACACCGACCGCTGATGCGTAGTCACTGAACTTTTGGGAGAGGGACGTTCGGCCACCCGTCAAAGGGTTTAGAGCCGAGCGTCTCCTTTCGTTGCCGGGGCCCCGTTGGGCAACCCCCAGCAACGAAAGGAGCGGCCCGACATGACAAAACCAAAGAAACCACCACGCAAGTACGAAGCCCTGAAACGGGACGTTGACGACGCGTCGACACAGAAACGCGTCGACGTGCACGAGGCCATCACCGCCAAGATCGTCGCCGCAATCGAGGCCGGTGCCGGCGAATTCCAGATGCCGTGGCATCGCCCGGGCGTCGCCTTCACGTTGCCGAAGAACGCGCTGACCGAGAAAACCTATCGCGGCAGCAACATCCTCTCGCTCTGGATCGATGCCGACGCCAAGAAATTCGAGCACCAGACCTGGGCAACTTTCAAGCAGTGGCAGGAAATCGGCGCGCAGGTGCGAAAGGGCGAGAAGGGAAGTTTGATCGTAAAATACGGCACGTGGATTCCGAAAGACAAGGCGGGTCCGGTTGCGAGTGGGCAACCGAAGGGCAAGCAAGATGCCGACGAGGACGGCGGTAAGCGCCTGTTCGCCAAGGCGGCGTGGGTCTTCAATGTGCAACAGGTCGATGGCTTTTCGGTTCAGCCCGTCGAGCAGCGCCCCGATCTGACGACCCGCCTCGATCACGTCGATGCCTTCATCGCCGCAACCAAGGCGGAATTCCGCGAGGGCGGACAACGTGCCTTCTACCGGCACCGCGACAGCAAGGGCGAAGGCGACTTCATCCAGATGCCGCCGCGCAATCTGTTCACTGGCACGGCCACTTCGACACCGACAGAAAGTTTTGAAAGCACCAGGCTTCACGAATTAGGCCACTGGAGTCATGCGGCACACAGATTGAATTTCGAGCATGGCCAAAGGTTCGGTGATCACACATACGCGTTCAACGAGTTGATCGCAGAATTGTCGGCAGCATTCCTCTGCGCCGAGCTTGAGATCACCAACACGCCCCGCCTCGACCATGCGCAATATTGTGCCTCGTGGGTTGCCGTCCTCAAGGGCGACACCAAGGCGATTTTCTCCGCCGCGTCGCTGGCCACCCGCACCGTCGACTATCTGATCGGCCTGCAGCCCAAGCCTACCCCGGACACCGCGCCAGCGACCGAACCGGCACGCGAAATTGGCGCATCCCGTGAACCGCCCCGACCACAATCCGAAGGAACGTCGGACCGCATCGTCCCCACGGGGCCGAGATGAGCCGCAAGCCTCGTCACCCAGCTGCAGTAGATCCGACCGCCACGGCGCCCATGCTCGTTATCCAACGCGTCCGCGTCAACAGTGGCGGCTACGATGCGTCCGGCGCCTACTGGGGCGCAGGCCCCGACGTGTTCATTGCGACCACATGTGATGGCGCCCGGGAAATTACAGTCCGCGCCAAGTCCATCACCGAAGCCCGCGAGAAGGTCGCCGTCGAGTTGGCGCGCCCGCTGGGCCAGCCGAAGACCGGCATGCGCGAGCCCATCGGCGGTGCTTCCCCGAGCAAGGCCCGGTTCGAGATCGACTGGCTCGATCCGGTCACAGGCAAAACCGTGCGCGTCCGCGTCATCCATTCCCGCGACTATCTCGGCCAAGGCCAGGATCACATCGAGGTCGAGAGCATTGCGCCGAAGAAGGCGCCGTTGCCGATCACCGAGACCGGCTATCGCTCGCACTTTGTGTCACCGCTGGAGCTCGTCAACGACGGCGGGCCGGTAACATTCGTGACCGCATGGCTCGACCGTGAGGCCAAGGGTCGGGACTGGCAGAAGCGGCAAGCCATTCGTCAGCAGGGCGATCTGTTCCAATGGGCCGAGACGCAGGTGGAAGTTGGTGCGCGCCGCAAGACCACTCCTATCAAGCCGAAGCCGAAGGCGCGGGCGGCTCGCCGGAAGTACCGCGCGCCGGAATGACGCTGAGCCGAGCCGAACGCCGCGCTCAGGGCGCTGCCGCCGAAGGCCGCTTCCGTGCCTGGCTTGATCGCTGTTGCCTGCCCCACATCTATGTTGAGCAATCGCCGTTGACGTTTCCGGAAAGCCTGCATGGCAAGATCAAACGACCGGATTTCCTGGTTGGCATCCCAACCATCGGCACCATCGCCGTCGACGTGAAAGCTAAGCGCATCTACGGCGACACCATCATCATCGATGCCGACGAGCACCGCACGCTCGCCAACTTCGAGACCTACTTCAACATCTCCGTCTGGTTCGCATGCTTTCCTCCCGGCGAGCCGCACGTCTGTCACCTGGTCCTGAACCGCAACCTTGCTCGACTGCCTATGACCGGCCACAAGGGCAAGCCATCGATCGCCGTGCGGCTGAAGTTGGCGCGGCTGGCAGATGAGAGACGCGACTTCATGGCGGCGGTACTGGGGGCGATCAGCTTGCGGTGAAAGCGGCAGCGACCTTTACTGTGATGGTAGGAAGCAGGCAACATGACGCAGAGTCTGCGGATCGGGGCCATCGTCAGGGCCGGCAAGCTGATAAGACCTGATAAGACCCTTGCCAACGCATAGGGTTGTGGTGAGGATTCCGCGTCGACGAAGAAGCGCAAGCGACCCAGACCTCAATGGCGAAGCCAACAGCGTACCCTGAGCAACTCGCTAGAGTTCTGCGAACTTGGCAGGATTTCCAAGCCTCGAGACCGAGCTGTCGGCGGCGACAACGGCCTGTGAGCGGATCAGGGCCCATCTCAAGACGCTCGATGCCGCCGCCCAAGACGTCGACACGTC
>JAYSUN010000632.1:0-2916 GCA_043719045.1 Hyphomicrobiaceae bacterium
AATATGATTCGGCATTGGCTACAGTAGCTTGAGTGCCGTCATCTGCGAAAAGGTTATCCACTGCAACCGTGGCGGAGCCGTGACCATATTGACTTTGCGCAAAGCAAAAAGCCATGCGCGAAAAACCTTTACTTACTGAACCGTGCCGGGTTTCTGGTCGCTGCCGAAAGTATGATCGAGGCTGTCGGACTTATAGTTAAAGCCGCCTAAGTTTTTCAGCTCAAAGCGCAGCATCACAGTGCGGTCAGGCACGATCTCACGGGCGCGATCGGTGATGAAGGTTTCTTCGTAGGTCGCGCTCAACATGAAGCACTCATCAAGATAGCGAATTTGCAGGCTATCCAACAAGCGCTGGCTGGCGTCGATATCGTAGCGAATGCCGCCCATGATGCTCCAACGGTCGGTGAGTTGGAGACCCAATTGGCCGATGATGTCTTGCTGCGATATCTCAAGCCCACGGGTGGGGTCAGCGGCGGTGAATGTGTATGTGGCTTGAGCGCTGAGCGGTCCATAGAGAAGGCGGGCCGACAAGTCTTCGCGGCGCAGCTCGCCCGATTGCTCGTCGAAGCGCGATTGCGCAACGAAGCGCAGATTGTCGTTAGGCGCGATGTAGGCGCCGAGCACATAATCCGAGCGATCGGTTTCAAGTCCGCTCGTTGGCGAATGGACAAATCGGCCATCGGGGTCGATGCCAGGATTGGCGTAGGCGTTGTCTCCTTTGATGTGGAAGCTTTCGCCCGCCAGCAAGCGCACAAAGCCACCCGAATTGGCCTGGAACGTATACTGCAGCCCGGCGTTGACACGGGTGCCTGTTTCCAATCGGTCAAAGCCTGAGAATTTGTCGGACTCAAACAGGTTGGTATCGTCGAACACCAGGCTCTTGGCGTCTTCATCGGGCAGATTGCGTTGCGACACTGCGTTCTGGCGGGTCACAACTTGGCCGATGGGCTCGACGACATGAGAACCGCTCTGCGAATTGGCAACCCACGGATAGGCAACCGTGATTCCCCCAGTCGCGCGGCCACGCGTTACGGTCTCGTCGTTGACGTTGAGGCCGGTGATGGGGTCGGTGTAGTTGTTGTATTGGTAAACATCGCCACGCAACTCGCCAAACGGCGTGTAGGTGATGCCTAATTGATCAATGAGCCGACGGCGCCATTTCAACTCGGTGGTGGCCTTATTGATGCTTTCATCGCGCCTCAACGCATCGCCGTTCTGGCGGGTGAAGCTCAAAGTATTGGTGTCCCAGCGCAGTTCGCCGCCCAATACGGGGTCGGAAAACACGTAGTTGTAATCGATGATTGGATGAACATACGAGCCCGCCTGCGCCGTATCGTTCACCAGCAGACCACCGAAGTGATAGAGGCTGGCGCCGAGATAGCTGCGCTCGGACTGACCAGTGACAAAGGCCGTGTTGACGCGGTCGGTCAGCAAAATGTTGTCCAGTTTGTAGAAGCGCCGGAACGTGTCGTCGCTTTCAAGCGTCGCATCCCAACCGGCTTTCCACCAGCTTGAGATCGAGTACTCGCCTTTGGACTCTATGCTGCCTCGCCAGCCATCGAGGTCTGCGCGATTTGCAGCGGGGCCGGTCAGCTTGCTCGAATCCTGATCGATGCCTGCCGCCTTGATGGTGTACTGGCCGTCGGTAAACTTATGGCGCCAGACACCTTGATAGAGCGCGCCTTGCTTCGACAGGTAGGCGGGGTGGAAGGTGAAGTCGTAGTTGGGCGAGAGGGCGAAGTAATACGGTACCTCGACGCCATAACCCAGGGCGCCACCGCCCGTGTAGGTTGGGGCCAGGAAGCCGCTGCGCCGCTTCACGGTCGGATCGGGATGCTCGAAGTAGGGCAGATAAACAACCGGCTGGCCAAACAGTTTGAACTGCGCATCCTGATAATAGATCGACTTGTTGGCCTGATCGTGCGTGATTTTAGCCGCACCAATACACCACAGCGGTGGCATGCCATTGTCGCTTTTGCACGCCGTGTAGCTGGCACCGGAGAATTGTGTGACGTTGCCCTCGCGCCGCTCAGCGCGCTCGGCTGTAATGCGGCTCTCGTCTTTGGTGACGACCGACAGTGATTGCACGAAGCCATCGCGGAAGTCGTCGGTCAAGGTGTAGCGCTCGGCCCGGACGATGTTGCCGTTTTTCTCTTTCAGCACGACGTTGCCGACCGCGTTGAGTGTGGCTGCGCCTTGGTCGTAAATGACTTCGTCAGCAGTCAATTGGTTGTCGTCGTAGAAAATTTCGACGTTACCGCGCGCGATCACCCGGTTGCCCTTGGTGTCGTAGATTAACTGGTCGCCCTGCAGATAAAGCGGCAATTTGTCGTCGAATTTTTTCTGTGTGGTGCCGAACATGCCACCCGGGGTCTTAGCGAAGGCACTGCCGTCGCCGCCGCCGCTGACCGAAGCGCGGTTGGAGGGATCTTGCGCATAGGCGGCTTTAGGCGCGACCGCGATTAAGGCGCCTGCGAGCAGCGCGGGCGCCAACAGACATGCGAACGCGACTACCCGCCCCCACCCGGCTGCGAAATGCAACCTGATCGAAGCGCGATGATCGCCGCATGTTCGTCGCGGTGTCCGCGCAGAACGCATCACTCAGCCGTCCTCCTGGTGCAATAGCACCGTAACTGAACCTAGAATGGCCGTGACAATTGGCATCCACACAGCAAACCACGGGCTTGCAAATCCTGCCACGCCCGCCTGCCGCGAAATTTCTGCCAGAAGGAAGAAACCCAACCCCCCCACCATTCCAGTCACGACCATAGTCTGGATACCGCCCGAGCGGAATGACCGAAGCGACACAGTAGCCGCTAAAAGAACCATCGCCACGCACATCACGGGGCGCGCGATCAAGAGGGCGTACTGGATGCGCAGCCTCGTTGAAGAAAGTGCTGATAAGGCAGCACTTTC
>JAYSUN010000633.1:0-2912 GCA_043719045.1 Hyphomicrobiaceae bacterium
GCGGACTGGAGTGCCATCGATAAAGCCGCTTTGACCATGCGTGACTTTTCGCAAGACTTCCTTGATCATTATGTTGCGCGCGCGGGGGATGCGCTGACCCGTTCGGTTGGCGCATATGAGATCGAAGGCATTGGCATAAACCTGTTTACGAGCGTTGATGGCAACCATGCCACCATTCTGGGATTGCCTTTGTTGCCGTTGTTGGCTGAACTGCGCGGACGGGGCATTCTGACGTCATGACAATCAGGGAACGATGGGCCCGCTTTACATGAAAATGGCTTGTGTCATCGGCTGGCCAATCGAGCATTCACGTTCGCCGATAATTCACGGTCATTGGTTGCAGACCTATGGCATCGACGGAGCATACACTAAAGTGCCGGTCAGCCCCGCGGACCTGCAATCGTTTTTGGCAACGATGGCGCGCGAAGGCTACGCGGGCTGCAATGTCACCGTACCGCATAAGGAAGCTGCCTATCAGCTGGCCGATGTCCGCCACGCATCCGCCAACGCCGTCGGCGCCGCCAACACGCTTTGGCTCGAAGGCGATAAACTGATCGCGGCCAATACGGACACTTACGGTTACATGACCTACTTGACCGAAAAATTCCCCGACTGGCAGGAGCCGGGTGTACCAGTCAGTGTGCTCGGAGCCGGCGGCGCGGCGCGCGCGATCATTTATGGATTGCTCAAGGCGGGCGTGAGCGAAGTGCGGCTTTTCAATCGGTCGCAAGTGCGCAGCTATGAACTCGCGCGGCTGTTGGGGCCACGTGTAAACGTATTCGATTGGACTGAGCGTGCGCAAGGTGCCGCCACATCTAGCTTGGTCATAAACACGACGACGCTCGGTCTCAAAGGTGAAGGTGACACGGGTCTCGATGTCGAACGCCTCACGCCTGGCTGTATCGTATCTGATATCGTCTATGTACCGCTCGAAACTGCGCTACTGGCGCGGGCCCGTGCGCGTGGATTACGGACTCTCGATGGTCTCGGCATGCTCCTGCATCAAGCCGTTCCCGGTTTCGAAAAGTGGTTCGGCATCACGCCCGTTGTCAGCGGCGCGCTTTACGATCTGGTCGCGCGTGAGATCGAGGCACGCTGATGCTGGTCGTTGGCCTGACGGGTTCGATCGGCATGGGCAAATCTACTGTCGCCGCGCGCTTTCTCGAGCATGGTACTGCCGTTTTCAGTGCCGATGCCGAGGTTCACCGGCTTTATGCCGGTGCCGCCGCGCCCGCCATCGAGGCCGCTTTCCCGGGAACTGTTGTCGCGGGCTCTGTAGACCGCGCCGCGTTGGCGCGGGTACTCGGACAGGACGCGTTGCTTTTTGCAAAACTGGAAGCGATCGTGCATCCGCTTGTTTGGCAAGCCGAACGCGGCTTTTTACAAACGGCCGCCCGCAACGGCGACGACCTCGCTGTTCTGGAAGTCCCTCTCTTGTATGAGGGCGGCGGCGAGAACAGGGTCGATGCGGTCATTGTCGTCAGTGCGTCAAGCGACGTGCAGCGCCACCGTGTCCTGGCGCGACCCGGAATGACCGCTGCGCGCTTAGACACTCTTCTGGCACGGCAAATGCCAGATGCTGAAAAACGCAAGCGTGCCGATTTCGTTGTGGATACGAACGGATCGATGGCGCACACCTTGGACCAGACCGATGCAATCATTGTAAAGCTCAAGTGCTGGCCCGCCCGGGCCTATGATCGTTTCTGGAACTGAAAACATGACGCGCGAAATCGTGCTCGATACCGAAACCACCGGCCTCGACTGCAACCGGGGTGACCGGCTGATCGAAATCGGCTGCATCGAAATCGTCAACCGGATGCCGACCGGCGTCGAGTTTCATTGCTACATCAATCCCGAGCGTGACGTTCCCGCTGAAGCCCAGGCAGTGCACGGCATCAGCACCGATTTCTTGACGGGCAAGCCTTTGTTTGCAGCCGTTGCTGATGAGTTTTTGAACTTCATCGGGCAGGACGCGCTCGTCATTCACAACGCCAGTTTCGATATCGGGTTCTTGAACGCAGAATTGCTGCGCGTCAGGAAACCCAAGATCAACATGGACCGCGTCGTCGACACGCTGCTGTTGGCGCGGCGCAAGCATCCAGCCGGGCCCAACAACCTCGATGCCTTGTGTAAGCGCTACGCGATCGACAATTCAAAGCGCACCAAACACGGCGCGCTCGTCGATAGCGAATTGTTGGCAAAGGTGTACGTCGAGCTGCTGGGTGAACGACAGGCGATGCTCGTTTTAGACCGGCTCGGTCAGGCTGCCGTGTCTCAGAGCCGCGGGAAACTTCGTGCACTGCTTCGGTTAAAGCCGTTGCCGTCACGTGTGACGCCAGCCGATGAGGTGGCGCACCGGGCGTTCGCACAAACGTTGGGGCCGAACTCTCTCTGGCAACAATTCTGGAACGGCGACAGTCAGTCATAGACGGCAAGAGACGGGTTGCTGACATGGCCATATGGCCAAAATCCAAAATTCTGCGTTCCCGGCAACCGGCCCGCCGCAAGGCGGACGGTTATCCGGGATCACGTCCTCCATCATTGTCAGGTGACGATTTCAGCTCATGGGCCGGTCAGCCGCGGCCGATCAAGGGCATCTTCGTTGCCATCAGGGTCATGAACTGCACGTTGACCGGCAGTGGCAGGTTGGCGATGTATAGAACGGCGTCGGCCACATGCTGAACGTCGATGCGTGGCTCGACCATGAGCGTGCCGTTTGCTTGGGTGATGCCCGCAGCCATTCGCTCAGTCAGTTCAGTTGCTGCGTTACCAATGTCGATTTGAGAACAGGCGATGTCGTCGGCGCGGCCGTCCAGCGAGATGGATTTCGTCAAGCCCGTCAGGGCGTGCTTGGTCGCGGTGTAGGGTGCCGATAACGGCCGTGGTGCGGTTGCTGAAATAGAGCCGTTGTT
>JAYSUN010000634.1:0-8118 GCA_043719045.1 Hyphomicrobiaceae bacterium
GCGGGTTCGCGTGAAGTTCTGGCGGCCGTACTGGAGCATGTGCTGGGCGATGAGTCACTGCTCTTGGTCTGTGCATCAGCTCAGAACACGAAACCCGAGACGTTGATGTGGGCGTCACATCTGTTGCAGAAGCCGGCATTGGGGAGCCTATGACGTTAGCTTCGAAGATTGGACCCAAGATAACTGGGCATATGAAACTGACCATTGTCGGCTGCGGCGACGCCTTCGGCTCGGGTGGCAGGCTGCAGACAGCCTATCTGGTAGACACGCCCGACGGCGCCGTCCTGCTGGATGCAGGCGCCACCGTCACCACTGGCCTCAATCGCCTCGGACGCAATCCTAACGCGATCCCAACGGTCGTGATTTCACATCTCCACGGCGACCACTACGCCGGTCTCATCTGGCTGTTCATTCAGGCCATGTATGTGACCAAGCGCACGCAACCTCTCACCGTTTATGGCCCGCCCGGCATCGAGGCCCGCTTCCTCGCCACGGCCGAGTTGTTGTTCCCACGCTGCACGCAAGTGGCGCGCAAATTCACACTTAGTTTCATCGAGATGCATGCGGGCCAGCCAGTCGAGACCGGGCCTCTGACCGCACTGGCCTTCGAGGTTGAGCATCCGTCGGGCGCGCCCTCGCACGCACTGCGCTTGTCCTATGGCACATCGGTGTTGTCGTTTACGGGCGACTCGCAGTGGACGGAGACCCTCGTCCCCTGCGGCCGCGATGCCGATCTCTACATCATGGAATGCTATCAGTATGACACGTCGCCGGTGTTCCATATGAGCTGGTCGACGATCGCGCCGCATCTCGACCGGATCGGTGCTAAGCGCGTGCTGCTCACCCATATGGCCGATGGGATGCTGGCGAAACGCCACGACATCAATGACTCGCGTGTGATCCTGGCCGAGGATGGACTGGTGCTCGATGTCTGAGACCAAGGCCGGCCGCGCATCCTGGGCCAGCCTTCTGGCAGTTGGCCTCGCCTTCGCATTGCTGATCGGGCTCGGCACCTGGCAGATGCAGCGCAAGGCCTGGAAGGAAAGCGTTCTCGCTGCCATCGACGCTCGCGCGAAATGGCCGCCAGTGACCACCTTTGACTTGAAGGCGCTCGGTTGTGCGCCGGATCGGGGTTTGCTCGATGTCTGCGATTTCAGGCCAATCGTCATTCGCGGGCAGCTGGTTGATGGGGTTGAGGCCCACATTTTCATTTCAATTCCACGCCAGCCCATTGGCCTTGAAGGTCAGGGTTATTGGGTGTTTCAAAAGTTCGAACTTGCCGAACCGACCACAGATGTCAGTCATGTGTGGATCAACCGCGGCTTCGTGCCGGAAGCAAAAAAAGCAGCGGTCAGCCGCAGTGGGCAACCAGCGAGCGCCAGCGTCGAGATTGCCGGCATCATCCGCCGGGCAGAGCCGCGGGCGACTTTTTCGGGTCGTAACGACAACAACAGGAATGTCTACTTTGTGCGCGATCCTCGCGAGTTTGACGCGTGCAGCAAAGCCACAAAAGACTGCACGGATCGAACACCCACATCTTACTACATCGACATGATCAGCCCGGTTCCGGCGGGCAACCTGCCGTTCCCCATGGTTGGCAAAATCGCCATTCCCAACCGGCACCTCGAATATGCGCTGACCTGGTATGCGCTGGCCGCCACTCTCCTCGTTGTCGGCTTCTTCCGGCTCCGTCCAGACCGCGCAGCATGAACGGCAGCTAAACAACGTATTCAGGCGAGGATCACGCGCGTTGCGCTAGTCACCAACGCAAGAGATGGGACGGCGCACCCCCAATCCGGTGCGCCACAGTCGGCCCCCGCGCGATCAGCCGAGGGCCCACCACGTGGGACTTTCGCGTCATGACAATGAATAATGCCTTCCTCGCCGCCTTGGCACTGGCACTGTTCCTTGCGGCCGCAGTGATCTCATTCGTTCCAATCGGCGCCAACGGACCATTCAGCCACAGCGCCCATCGCACGTATTCTTCAGGCTGGACTACGCCGACATGGTCCGCTTCTCGCGTGGAAACGGGCGTACTGCGGCAGCTGCACTCGCCGTCGCCAACAGTGTTCCGTCAGGCAACCTGAGTTCTCCCTGCAGACTTGCCGTGGTCGAGTTCATGCGGATGACTTCACCGCGGGCAATGACACGTGACGCAGGCGTCGGGCGCAAAAAATTGGTCGTGATCGACAAGGTCGGCACGACCACCTCGAAGCGTTTGTGAACGCACGCGGCAAAACCCATCGCATCATCGATCATCGCAGTGACGAAACCGCCTTGGACCGCGCCGATCGGATTGAGAGACTCCGGCCGTGGCGTGAACGCCATTGTCGCCCAACCCCCGGCTACGGAAAAATCGATCAACTCGAAGCCGAGAAAGCGTGTTGACGGTGCCGCGTTACGCGGATCATTCAAATAGCGTCGAATGTCAGCATCGCTCAACACTGCAGGCTGGCCGTCTGGCAGGGTCTTCGGTGGGGTCATCGCATGATCCGTGGGGCATACTTGTGCCCGGGATATCCGTCATGTCGACCCGCGACGCAAGTTCAAGGCGAGCGCCCTGCAACCTTCGTCCGCTTGCTCCGTATCTGCCAGTAACCATATCTTCGGGCGACTCTCGTTTTCGAGCGCTAGCCCGATATACGTGCGTCGCCGATCATCATAAATCCTGTAGCAAGAGCAAGCCATGAAACGTTGCGGAGTCCTCCTCTTAGTCCTGTGTGCAGGCGTGCCTGAGGCGTATGCCCAGTCCCGCAGCTGGGTACCGTGGAATGAGATTGGAGTTGCCCCTCAACCCGCGCCATCTGCGCGCAGAGGCGGCCGCGCGGCTCAGGTACCAATTGCTGGAACCTTCTCAGGCGGAGGCAGCGTGTTTGCTCCAGTGTTTGGTGCAACCCCCGCGCCAGCTCGGATCGCAGGCCCTAACTCGCAAGTGAAATACCCAGCTTTTCTTGAAGGCGGCCCAAGGCCGAGCATCAGTCCGTCCGCTCCCGGACAAGTCGCTTTCTCAGGCTACAGCGCCGGCTCCATTGTCATCGATACCGGCGGTCGTTCGCTTTATTACGTGACCTCGGCGACATCGGCTTACAAGTATCCGATCTCCGTTGGCCGCGAAGGCTTTACTTGGCGGGGCGTTGAAACCATCAGCCGAGTCGCATCATGGCCGGACTGGCGTCCACCCGCCGAAATGCGCAAGCGTGATCCGAATCTGCCAGAAGTCATGACCGGTGGCCTGAACAACCCGCTCGGCGCGAAAGCTCTCTATCTCGGCAATTCGCTCTATCGCATCCACGGCACGAATGACTCGCGCAGCATTGGCTATGCGGCATCGTCAGGCTGCTTCCGCATGATGAACAGCCACGTCACGCACCTGTCCGGCCTGGCGGGCGTCGGCACCACGGTGCACGTCCTCAATAGCTTGCCGCGCAATATCGCCGGTGGTGGTGCCAGAACGTCGGGCTGAATCAAGATCACAGGCTCATTCCGACAAATCTCCACGGTGTCCCGGAATGGACTGTGCCACAGGGCACGCCAAAGTCGTGGACATCGGAGAGGGACGCCTCACGGAACTTGTCGGAGTGAAGCGCGCTTGCGGTGAGGTCGGGCGTTCTGTCACAGCCGGCATCACTCATGCTTGCCGTGGCAGTGCTTGTACTTCTTGCCGCTTCCGCACGGGCAGGGTTGGTTGCGTGACGGTCGGCCCCAGGTCGTTGGGTCCTTCGGATCGATGGCGCCGTCGGCCTTGCGCACGTGCATAGGTTGGCGAATTTCGGGTGCGGCTGACCGCCCCTCGCGCGCCAGCACGGACTGTGCAAGCTCAAACTCTTCTTTCGTCACGCCCAGGGCTTCCGGCGTGTCGTGGATCATCGTCATCGGCGGTGGCTCGGGCGGCTGCATCTGTTGCGCCAGCTCTTCGCCGGTTTGATCCGGCGCGATAGCGACACGCATCAGCTGGCCGACGGTTGCCTCGCGCAGCTTCGCCAGCATCGTCTCGAAGTGGTGGAAGCCTTCCTGCTTATACTCGTTGACCGGATCGCGTTGGCCGTAGGCGCGGAAACCGATCACCTGACGCAAATGCTCGAGCGTGATAATGTGCTCGCGCCAGAGGTGGTCCATGGTCTGCAACAGCACCATCTTTTCAATGTGATGCATATTTTCAAGGCCGATCTCAGCGGTTTTTGCCGCCGCCTTATCGTCGATCGCCTTCATGACACGTGCGCGGATTTCCTGATCCGCAATGCCTTCCTCAGCAGCCCACGCCGCAATCGGCAAATCGATGTCAAAGGTGCGTTGTAGCTCATCGTGCAGTTTGGTTGTGTCCCACTGCTCGGCGTATTTGTTTTCAGGAATCGTCTCGGCGACCAATTCGTGAATGATCTCCTGGCGCATGCCGGCGATGGCATCCGAAACGTCGTCCTGACCCATGATTTCGATGCGCCGCTCAAAAATCACCTTACGTTGATCGTTCATCACGTCGTCGTATTTGAGCACATACTTGCGACTGTCGAAGTTGCGCGCCTCGACCTTCTGCTGGGCTTTTTCGAGAGCCCGGTTGATCCACGGGTGGACAATCGCCTCACCCTCTTTGAGGCCAAGCTTGGTCAACATGCCGTCCATGCGATCTCCCCCGAAGATCTTCATCAGATCATCTTCGAGCGACAAGTAAAACTTGGACCGGCCGGGATCGCCTTGACGACCCGAGCGGCCGCGCAACTGGTTGTCGATGCGGCGGCTCTCGTGTCGCTCGGTGCCAACGACATACAGCCCGCCCGCTTCCAGGGCGACGCGTTTCTTGGTGGCGACGTCGGCTTGAATGCGCGCCCGCTCAGCAGCCGTTTCAGACTCATTCGGCGGTTCAACTTTGACAACCTGCTCGTTGGTCCAATCGCGCAGGCGATAGTCGACGTTACCACCGAGCTGAATATCGGTCCCGCGTCCCGCCATGTTGGTCGCGATGGTAACCGAGCCGGGCACACCGGCTTGAGCCACAATCGAAGCTTCCTGTTCGTGGAAGCGGGCATTGAGCACGTAGTGCGGGATGACATCTCCGTTGCCCGCGTTCTTGACCAGCTCGTCCATATAGCCCGCGACTTCGTTGAGGCTGGTGATCAACGCATCTTCTTTGCCGGGCTTCAGCGTTTCGCTCTGCTTGCGCATGTAGGCCGAAAGATCGCGGATGTACTTCTTGTCTTTCAGCAAGCGTGACAGTTCTTCGGACTTTTCAATCGATGTCGTGCCGACCAGGACTGGCTGGCCACGGCGATGGCAGTCAGCGAGTTCGGCAACGATCGCCCGGTGTTTTTCAGCGACGGTCCGATAGACCTCGTCGTCTTCGTCCTTGCGGCCGATGCCAACGTTGGTCGGCACTTCGATGACATCAAGACTATAGATGTCCATGAACTCGTTGGCTTCGGTTGTGGCCGTGCCGGTCATGCCCGCCAGTTTGTCATACAGGCGGAAATAGTTCTGGAAGGTGATCGATGCGAGGGTCTGGTTCTCAGGTTTGATGTCGACCTTTTCCTTAGCTTCCAGCGCCTGGTGCAAGCCTTCCGAGTAGCGGCGGCCCGCCATCATGCGCCCAGTGAACTCATCGATGATGACGACTTCGCCGTCCTTGACGATGTAATCACGATCGAGGTGGAACAACTTGTGCGCCTTGAGCGCCTGATTGACGTGGTGGACGACCGTCACGTTCTCGATGTCGTACAGATCCTCGCCTTTGAGCATCCCGGCTTCTTTCAGCAACGCCTCGATATGCACGTTACCGGCTTCGGACAACGCCACCTGCTTCTGCTTGAGGTCGACGTCATAATCCCCGTCCACCAGCTTGTGCATCAGTGCATCGATGGAGATGTAGAGATCCGCACGGTCTTCGGTCGGGCCTGAGATAATCAGCGGCGTGCGCGCTTCATCGATCAGGATCGAGTCGACCTCGTCAACGATGGCATAGTGGTGTTCGATCGGCTGATCGTCGGCCAGCGTCATCGGCAAACCGAATGGTTGGTACGCGCCGTTGATTTTTTCCGAAACCTTGGTCAGGACCTCGATGGCAGTCCGCGGTGCCGCATCCTCGCCCAGCGACTGCAACAGCGTTCCAACTTCGGCTTTGGTATCGATCCAGCTCTGTTGCGTGGCATGGTCGGCCGACGCGTACAGGCGGTCAAGCATCGCACCGTTACGATTGATGCGGCCCATCAGCTCGTTGAGCATTGGCCCCGCGACCGCGCGATCATCCTGATCCTCGAGCGCGCTCAGCCCCGCGACCGCGCGCTTGATCCCCCGCATTGCCGGGCGGTGGCCGAACTGAACCATCTCCTCAGCACTGGTTTTCATATTGTCGCGCAGATAGTCGAAGCCGTACTCGTTATTGGTCCCATAGGTCACATCACAGTTGTAGGCATCGCGGCGTTCATCGTCGTCGAGGCCGTGAATGATGCAACCGACCGTCAAGCCGAGGAACTTATAGACCGAGCCCATCCACTCGCTGTCGCGCCTCGCAAGATAGTCGTTGACGGTGACGACATGCACACCGCGGCCCGTGAGGGCATTCAAGTAAACCGGCAATGTCGCAACCAGCGTCTTGCCTTCGCCGGTTTTCATTTCCGAGATGTTACCGCCGTGCAGGACCATGCCGCCGATCATCTGGACGTCGAAATGGCGCTGCCCGAGGGATCGCTTGCCCGCTTCGCGCACCGTCGCAAAAACCTCGACAAGGATGTCGTCAACCGTCGCGCCCTCGTCCAACTGACGTTTGAAATCCTTGGTGCGCTCGCGCAACTCTGCGTCTGTCAAACCGGACAGTTGCTCTTCCAAGGCCGCAATCACTGCGACACGTGGTCGATAGGTCTTGACCTTGCGGTCGTTGGCCGAGCCAAAAATCTTCGACGCGAAAGCGCCGATTGAGCCCATAGAGAGCATGTGGGACTTCCTTAAGCAGTGCATGCAAGCGACGCCCGCTGCGGCCTGCCCGCGCGGGGGAAACGAATCCGTCCTTATGTAGGACGCAACCGGATATGGCGCTAGAGCCAAAGCGCGGCTGTGCCCAGCGGCACAGAGACCCGCATGGTCACGTTTTGTTTCCGTTTCAAGGCGGGTGAAACACGCAGACCCTTCCCATTGCGCGCCACCTGATGCACTCGTGCAGCATGTCCGAAGTGCTCAAGCCATTATTGATCCGCGAGGCCACCGCCGCTGGTTTCGATGTCGTCCGCGTGACCCGGCCGGATGCCATTCCTGCGGCGGCAGACCGTTTGCGCGCGTTCCTGGCTGACGGCCGGCACGGCGATATGAGCTGGATGGCCGAGCACGCAACGCGCCGCGAAAGCCCACACGCACTTTGGCCCGCAGCGCGGTCGGTCATCATGCTGGGCAAATCGTATGCGCCGGGTTGCGACCCGATCGCGACCCAGCAGCCAGCAGATCGCGCCGTCATCTCAGCCTATGCTCGCGGCAAGGATTATCACGACATCGTCAAAGCTGGCCTGAAACGTGTTGCGCGCGCGTTTGCCGCGGCATCAAACGCCGAGATCAAAGTTTTCGTTGATACCGCCCCGTTGATGGAAAAGCCGTTGGCGCAAGCAGCCGGCATCGGTTGGCAGGGCAAACATACCAATCTGGTTTCGCGCACCCACGGCTCGTGGCTGTTCTTGGGTGCGATCCTGACCACGGCACGTGTCGAACCTGATGCACCGGAGGCGGATCATTGCGGGTCTTGCCGGAAGTGTCTGGATGCCTGCCCGACCGCGGCATTTCCAGCACCTTACCAATTGGACGCGCGGCGCTGCATCGCGTACCTCACGATTGAACACAAAGGCCATATCGCCAAGGAATTCCGGCAGGCGATCGGCAACCGCGTCTTCGGTTGCGACGATTGCCTGGCCGTCTGCCCGTGGAATAAGTTTGCTGAGACCACGCGTGATATCCGGTTGCATGCGCGGGAGGCGACGGACAACCCGCAGCTCCGCGACTTGCTGGTTCTCGATGACGCCGCGTTTCGCCAGCGGTTTGCTGGCACCCCGGTAAAACGCACGGGCCGCGATCGGGTCGTCCGCAACGCCCTCATCGCTGCCGGCAATTCCAGAGATACGTCGCTCCTGCCGTTGATCGAGAGGCTTTTGT
>JAYSUN010000635.1:0-2908 GCA_043719045.1 Hyphomicrobiaceae bacterium
TGAACTCCGGCCGCCACGATGACGCAATGTGGCAGCAGATGTTTGATACGGTCTCAGCAGGACAAATTTGGCAGCACGAGATCTGCAACCAGAAACGTGACGGCACGCCGTTCTGGATTCTAACAACAATAGCTGCCACCAAATCCGATGACAACACCATAACGGGCTTCATCAGCGCCGGAACCGATATTACGCTGAATAAGTTGCGCGAGGAAATGCTCCAGGCAACTCACGAGCAGCTGAAGGCCGCCCGAGCGACCGCAGAAGAGGCAAGCCTCGCCAAATCGCAATTTCTAGCAAATATGAGCCACGAAATTCGTACGCCTATGAACGGCGTCTTCGGAATGACGGACCTGCTCGCGCGCACCAATCTCGATGATCGCCAACGCAAGCTGGTGAGTACGATTCAAGATTCGGCAAAGTCCCTACTCACGATCATCAACGACATTCTGGATTTGTCGCGCATCGAGGCCGGCAAACTCGAACTCGACAGTCAGGACTTTAATCTGCGCGACGGTCTCGAAGGCACGATCGAACTGTTCGCTATTCAAGCAAATCATCGGGGCCTCAACCTTTCGGTTTATATTGCCGACGATGTGCCCGCCTACGTCAACGGCGATCAGGGCCGCATCAAGCAGATTTGCACGAACCTCATCGGCAACGCTTTGAAGTTCACGAAATCTGGCGGCGTTGCCTTACGTGTCGTGCGCGAAGGTGGCACCGCCGAACTCTCGCACCTGAGATTTGAGGTGAAAGATACCGGCATTGGTGTCGATCCAGTCACGCGCGATAAGCTTTTTCAGCCGTTTATCCAGGCCGAAACTTCAATCAGCCGCCGGTTTGGCGGCACAGGACTCGGCTTATCTATCGCGCGCCACCTCGTCGAGATGATGCGCGGCACGATCGAAATGCACAGTGTGTTGGGCAGCGGTACCACGGTCAGTTTCGTCATCGAACTGCCCCACGTCGAAGGCCACGGCAGCGGCAGCAAGCCTGACTACGCAGCATTGCGCGGAGCCCGCGTCATGGTCATCGACGATTCCAGTGTCAACAGAGACATCGTTGCTGATTACCTCGAGCACTGTAAGGCAGAAGTCACGGCCGTTGAAAGTACGGCCCTCGCTTGGCCACTGTTAGTGGCTGCCGCTGCGCAGGAGCGGCCGTTTCACGTGGCGGTCGTCGACATGCTGATGCCCGGTGAAAACGGCTTGGAATTTGCGGAACGTATCAAGGCCACGCGCGACCTTGCGCGCCTCAAGATCGTGCTCGCCACCTCGATCAACTGGGACGGCGATCTGGCATCCGTGCGGGCGGCCGGAATCGAGGCCATCTTGACAAAGCCCATCCGCCGTCAATCGCTTGTCGACGAGGTGTCGCGCGTTGCCGCGAGCGTTCGTCATCAAGGCTGGAGGCCCCGGCCCGTCGCCAGTCTGGCCGCCAACCCCGACGCGGCGCATCTGGCTAAAGCGTCCAAACGCAAACTCAAGGCACACGTTTTGCTGGCAGAAGACAACCCTGTCAACATTGCAGTCGCTCAAGAGTATCTTGCGGGCTTAGGCTGCACCATGAGCATTGCGGTCAATGGCCTCGAAGCCGTCGCTTTCGCCAATAGTGAAGCCTACGACATCATTCTGATGGACTGCCAAATGCCTCTGATGGACGGCTTGGAGGCCACGCGCCGGATCCGCGCCAACGAGAAGCGCCAGTCCACAGGCGGATCGCGCATCCCGATTGTCGCAGTAACCGCCAACGCGTTCAACGAAGACCGGGTTCAGTGCATCGATGCCGGCATGGACGATCATTTGGGCAAGCCGTTCTCGCAAGCCCAGCTCGAGGCCATGCTGATCAAGTGGGTTTCGAAAATCCCTGCGAACAAGGCGGCCAAGGGCAAGAACGCAAAACAGAAAGTATCGGCAAAAAAGGCCAGCGCCGCTGTGCCCGCTCCAATATCCGCGTCGCTCCCTGCGGCCGCCGAGCGGCCGAGCTGCCTCGACCGGGACATGCTCCTGCAGTTGCAGAGCGGACATCCCGGGCTTTTTCAAAAAATGATCGAGACGTTCCTGACTTGGGTTCCCGAAATTGCCGGCCAACTGGACCGCGCAAATGATCAAGGCGATCGTGAAGCCCTGCGTTTGGCAGCGCATAGTCTGAAGTCGAGCAGCGCCAATGTTGGAGCAACGAAGGTGACAGAGTTATGCCGGACCGCGGAAAAAATGGCGGGTGGCAACACGCAAAGTATTGCCGGATGCCGGGGTGTCGTGAAGGAAATCAGCATCGAACTGCAACTGGCTACGGCAGAACTCAAGACGATGCTGGAAGAGGCTCGCTTGGTTGTGCCTAAGGTTGCCATGCCGTCGGTCAAACGGGCACGCAAGACCGGCTGAGATTTGGCGGCGTCTTAACGCCTTGGGAGGCCATGCAATTCTGTCGCGCCATGGCGGCGCGACAGAACAAATCGCTCATACCGGCGCGCCAAAATTTTGACTCTTCGATGAGCAGATGGCGCGCCGGTATTATTTTTTCTTTGCACGCGGCGACACGCGGTCTCCCGCAAGGGGACTCCCAAGTAATCGCGCGAGCCGGCCGTCGTGCCCCGCACGCGAAGCATGACGTGCCTCGCACGCGAAGCATGACGTGCCCCGCCAGTTGAGCGATGGGTCAGAACTATTGACCGCGCAGCATCAGAATCGCTGCGAACCGACGCGGCCACGGCCAGCTTCGGCCTTGCGCGGCAACAGCTCTCGCGACGAGAGCTCGATCAGATGGCGGATGTGATCGCCGAAAGCTGTCCAATTGAGCGGCTTTTGCAGAAACGATGTGGCGCCCATGGACAGGGCCTGAGCCATCGCTTCGCGGTCTTCCCGGCCCGTCAAAACGACGACGGGGATATGTTTCAAGCGCGGATGAC
>JAYSUN010000636.1:0-8105 GCA_043719045.1 Hyphomicrobiaceae bacterium
CGGCACTCTGGAAGAGTTGGTCGAACAGTTGACCTGGGCACAACTTGGCCGCCATACCAAGCCGATTGTCCTCGCCAATATCGATAGTTTCTGGGCGCCATTCTTGGATCTCCTGGCCCACATGCGCAACGAGGCGTTTATCCGCGCCGGTTTGCAAGTCCGCTTTGTCACGGTCAATCGCGCCGAAGATATTGTTCCCGCCGTGCTCGCAGCCGCTGGAACGGCTGGCGTCAACGATCCGTATGTTAAAGCCATCACCAAGCAGTTTTGATCGGTGCGACTTTTGCTCTCTCCGCCCGGGTTCGCATCAGATGCCCGCAAGCGGCTCCAACGGCCTCGGCGGATGGGGCTGTGCCGTCTGTTGCCATGAGTTCGGTGCTCCCCCAGACTTCGTAATGCGGTGGCTTATCGCGGCAGCAGCGTGTGTCAATCAGCAAGTGTTTTGGGCTTGACGCCGCAATAGGTGACAAAACCAGCTGATCGGTGTTTGGTGCCACAGAGCAACTCTGTCCCGGGACCCTGACATGACCGTCGTTACATCCGCACGCCATGCCTCTAGAAGCGATGGCGTCGTCGCCGTTATTTCGGTGAACTCGCCGCCGGTGAATGCGCTCAGCCATGCAGTACGTGCGGGAATTGCGGAAGAACTTGCCAAGATCAAAGCGGACAGCTCCGTCAAAGCAGTCGTGCTCCATTGCGACGGTCGCACATTTGTTGCCGGCGCCGATATCACCGAATTTGGCAAGCCCGCACAAGCCCCTGGACTATCTGACGTGATTGTGGCGCTTGAAGCGATGACGGTCCCCGTCGTTGCGGCCATCCACGGCACAGCGCTCGGAGGCGGCCTCGAATTGGCACTCGGGTGCCATTACCGCGTGGCCTCCCCGGATGCCAAGTGGGGGCTGCCGGAGGTCAAGCTTGGTCTACTGCCGGGTGCAGGCGGCACTCAACGATTGCCGCGCGCCATCGGCCCGGAAGAAGCTCTGAAGGTGATCGTCTCGGGTGCGCATCAGCCAGCCAAACTTGGCTACACGCTCGGCCTGATCGCCGAGATCATTGAAGGTGATCTGAAAGCGGGCGCCATCGCATTCGCTGAAAAAATTGCCGATAGTGGGGCAAAGCATCCTCGCCTACGCGATCAAACCGACAAGCTGAAGCCGACGCTCGCCAATCCCGCGGCATTCGACGCACTGACCACGGAGTTGCTGGCCAAATCGCGCGGCCTTGAAGCACCGGCAACCTGCGCTGAGGCCGTGCGTCTGTCGCTCGACACCCCTTTCGACGAAGCGTTGGTCAAAGAGCGTGCGATGTTTATGAAGCTGGTTGCAGGCGATCAATCAAAGGCGCAACGTCACTTATTCTTCGCCGAGCGTGAAGCTGCCAAAGTCCCGGGCGTTGGTCCTGGCGTCAAACCACGGGTGGTCAAGCAAGCGGCGGTTCTCGGCGCGGGCACCATGGGTGGCGGGATCGCTATGAATTTCGCCAATGCCGGCATTCCAGTCACCATCATCGAGCAGAACGACGAAAATCTGCAGCGCGGCCTTGGCGTCATCCGCAAGAACTATGAAGCCAGTGCCAAGCGCGGGAGTCTCTCGGCAGCCGATGTCGACAAGCGTATGGCGCTGATCATCGGCCGTGTTGGCCTTGAGCATGCCCGCGATGCCGATATGGTCGTCGAAGCTGTATTTGAAGAAATGGCGCTCAAGAAAGCGGTGTTCGCTAAGCTTGATGAGATCTGCAAACCTGGCGCGGTGATTGCATCAAATACGTCGTATCTCGACATCGACGCCATGGCCGCAGTTACAAAACGCCCTGGCGATGTTCTCGGCATGCATTTCTTCTCACCTGCCAACGTGATGAAGTTGTTGGAAATCGTGCGGGCCAAACAGACGTCGCCGGATGCGCTTGCCACCGCCATGAGTGTCGGCAAGGTGATTGGAAAAGTGCCTGTCGTGGTCGGCGTTTGCCACGGTTTTGTCGGCAATCGGATGCTGGCGCAGCGGTCGAAGCAATCGGAAGCACTGCTTCTGGAAGGTGCTTTCCCGCACGAGGTTGATGCGGTCGTCACCGGTTTTGGGTTTCCGATGGGGCCATTTGCGATGGGTGATCTTGCTGGTCTTGACGTCGGTTGGCGCAGCCGCAAGGACCGTGGCGTGCGGGTTGAGATCGCCGACACTATTTGCGAGGCCGGGCGGTTCGGCCAGAAGACCAACAAGGGGTACTATCGCTATGAAGAGGGTCGCCGTGCGCCAGTGCGCGATCCGGAGGTTGAAGCCATCATCGTCAACGCGTCGAAAAAACTCGGCATTGCACGCCGTGCAATCGGCCCTGATGAAATTCTTGGTCGCATGATCTTTCCAATGATCAACGAAGGCGCGCGCATCCTTGACGAGGGCATCGCGGCGCGATCGAGCGATATCGACATCGTCTGGATCAACGGTTACGGCTTCCCAATTGCGAAGGGTGGTCCGATGCACTGGGCCGATAACGTTGGTCTTGCCAAGATACGCGATGCGCTGTCCGGTTTTGCCAAGATGACTGGCGACGCGACGCTTGAGCCCGCGCCGCTGCTGGTTCGGCTTGCAGCTGAAGGCAAGGGTTTTGGATCTTTGGCGGCCAAGTCCTGACTACGGATGTCAGGCCATCAAACCGGGCAGTCCTTTTAGGCCGACGCTATCAGGGAAAACACTTTTGCCAAGTGCGCCATCGGGGATGCCTAGATGATCGCGCAGAACGCCTTTGAGCAAGCCGCGGAGGTCTGACGTTGGTGCAAGGTCGCGGTTTTCAAAAAGCTTCCCGTCGGCGAGGCCTGGCCAATCCGCGAGAATACGGCCACCCTTGACACCGCCACCGAGCAGCATGGCACAGGTCGCCATGCCGTGGTCGGTGCCGTCGGTGCCGTTGACTCGCGCAGTGCGGCCGAACTCCGTCACGACGACGACCGCGGTTTCTTTCCAAACCGGACCGAGGCCGTCGTGCAAGGTTTTCAAGGCAAGATCCAGCCCGGCTAAGCGGTTGCCAAGTTGCCCCTGGATGACCCCTTCGTTCGCATGGGTGTCCCAGCCGTTATAAGATAGGGCTCCAATCCGTGGGCCGTCGGCGGCGACCAGAAATTTTGCTGCTGCCTCGGCCGCGTCGGTGAAGTCACGGAACGGGCGTGGCGGCGCCGGTGGCTGCCCTGGCGCTGGTTTCGCTGCGACGGACGTGGCGGCGAGGCCAGCCTCCGCGACACGGTCGATCTCCATGCCCTGAGCAAAGGCTTTCGCCAGGACCGGATCGGTTTCGCCATAAAGATCCAACAGCCGCGCGACGGTCGAAGCCCGCAAAGGCACATTGTAGACTTTTGGAATCCACGACAAAACCGGTGCTTTACCGCGCATCACCAACGGCACAACGGCATCCATCGCTAAGCCCTTGGGGGAGACTTTACCAGCGCCAGCAAGTCCTGATAGCGCACGATTCAGCCAGCCATCTTCGAAGCGCCCCGATGCTATGCCGCTCTCCAAGACATCCTGACCATCGAAGTGAGAACGGCCACGGTACGGGGTGTGGATTGCATGTGCCAACAAGGCTTGATTTTTTTGGTAGAGGCTGTGCAGGAATGGCATGTTCGGGTTGAGTGCGAAGAACCCATCGAGCGCGAGACCGCTCTTGTCGCCGGTTGCTTGCATGGCAATCTGTTGGCGCAGACGCACATAGTCAGGGTCGCCAACCGGAGCGATCATAGACAGCCCATCCAATCCACCGCGCAGCACAATGGTCAGCAGCCTTGGGTCGCGCGTGCCAGCAATAGCCGTCTTCGGCCGGAAACCCCAGAGGGCCAAACTCGCCGCACTGCCCTTCAGCAGGTTGCGACGGGACAGGACAACATTTTCATTGCAAGACATCAGCATAACCTTTCAGCGATCGGGGGCAAGCGCAGTTGGCTCTAGCGGCGCTGGAATTCGGGGCTCATGATCAACAATTCAAAACCCTGCTCGCGGGTCTCGGCACGCGCCACTGCTTCTTTGGTTTGGGGCATCAGTGCGCCCGAGAGGATGTCTTCGGCCAATGCGCGGGGATCAGCTGCGCGATCCATCTGGCCGACGATGACTTCGGCAATCCGAAGTCGTTCGCGCAAAGCCGAGGGCCCAGCCCACGAATCATTGCTGTCGGGCCAGCCTTTGGGGGAAGGCACCATCCAAAGCGGCTGTCCGAGCTGGTTCGACAAACGCACAATTTCAGCCGATCTCGGGCGCTGCACAAACGGCAAACCGCGTACCGCTGCAATCAGGAAATCATTCGGGGGCAACATTTTAGCGCGTGGCATAGCCCAGGCCTCATCGGCCGTGACCAGTGTCCGCGCGAGCGCCGCGAGGTCACCATCACTATCGCGAAAACTTTTTTCGAGCTTGGCCAGCAATGCTTCTGGTGGTGGATCGGCGACAAAGTGTGCGGCAAACTTGCGTGCGATATGCTGTGCTGTCGCTGGCTGCTTCGCCAGATCTCGCAAGACGTCACGTCCGGCCTCGACGCCAACGTTATTGTAGGTTTTACCGATCACTGACCAGACACCTGCCTCGCGGCGTTGTGGCAGATAGGTGAATGCGCCCGCGCGCTCAGCGCCCTGGCCGAGCTGGCCAACACTCCAACCGGCAATTATGCGAGCCAAGTTGGTCACGTCATCTTGCTTATAGCCGCCATTAACGCCGAGTGTGTGGAGTTCTAGAATTTCGCGCGCGAGGTTTTCGTTCAGTCCCTTTTTGCGGTTGAGGCCCGCCGGACTGGTCGGCCCGAACGACAATTGATTGTCGAGATAAATTAGCATCGCTGGGTGCTGTTCGACGGCAAGCAGCATGTCCGAGAAGCGGCCCAGAACATGTGGGCGAATCGCCTCGCGTTCGAACGCGCCCGCGATGGCCCGCACTGGGCCTTTGGTTGCCGACACACAAAAATGATTGGACCAGAACAGCACGAGTCGCTCGAGGAAGCCGTGGTCGGTGGTCACCATACGGTCGAAACGTACCGCCGCCTCGTCCTGGTAGATTTCGCCGCGCATCAGCCCCGGACGCGCCAGTTTCGCGTTCTTGATCGGCATCTCGGGTGGGGCGCCACCGGTCCGAGGATACGGCACTTTCATAGCTTCGCGCAGAGCCTCTTGTTGGCCTTCGCGCAGCATTTTGCGTTGTTGCTGAGCCAATTGGACGTTCGCCAAGGCGACGTTCGAGCTGTCGAGGTCCGCGTCTTCGAGCAGGATGGCTGCCCGGTTCGTCAGGCTTGCGAGCAGGAAGCCGCGGGGATCGTTTGCAACTTTTGCAACTTCGCCGGGTCGTGCACCAAGCCCAAAGCGGCGCAACGCCGTCTGTGCGTCGGTGGTTTTGGCTGCACTGGCCATGGGGACTCCTCTGCATCGGTCGACAGGACAACGCAGCACAACCGAGCTATCCGTCGCGGCTCTGAGTGATTTCCAGATCGCTTTACATTGCAATTGCGACCAATAGCGTTGCGACTGTGACCAGGTCGTGAACGCTGGGGCTCGTTCCAGTGGGGCATTGGCATTCTGGCTCTTGACATGTGACAGCGTGCCGGTTGCGGACGAGAGCCATGCGGCTGGATACTCCTGGCCATGAATGAAACAGCTGAACAATCTGATCTCGTCATATCCGGCGGTGGTTTTGTCGGACTGACCTTGGCCCTCGCCCTGTCGCGCGCATTCAATGGTGAGATGCGCGTGACGGTTGTCGATACCGGCGCACTTGATCCTGCATTGGCATTGGCTGTTGATGCACGCGCAAGTGCGATCGGGGCGGGTTCACGCCGCATGCTTCAACAGTTGGATGTCTGGGAGTTGATCGCGCGCGACGTGCAGGCGGTGACCGCAGTCGATTTGACAGACTCTTCGCTCAGCGACGGCGTTCGGCCGGTACTCTTGTCCTACGAAACCGGATTGGAGGACGGGACAGCCGGGATGAGTATTGTCGCTAATTCAGTGCTTCTGAAAGCGTTGCAACGATCGGCTCACAACGCGCCTGGAGTGACCCTGGTTGCGAAAACCGGCGTTGTGTCGGCGGCGGCGGCACGCGACGTGACGCATGTGACGATGACCAATCAGCAGATCATCCGGGCACCCTTGGTCGTGGCAGCGGACGGCCGCAAGTCGGCTTTGCGTGAGGCTGCCGGGATCAAATCGGTCGGCTGGCACTATCCGCAAACCGGCATCGTCACGTTGATCGCGTTTGACAGCGCCCATCATGGGCGTGCGGTTCAGCATTTCCTGCCCAGCGGCCCGTTTGCGATTTTGCCAATGCCGGGCCAACGCGCGTGCATCACTTGGACCGAAGCTACGAATGAGGCGCAACGCCTGATGGCAAGTGACGATGCCACCTTTGCCGCGGCCGTCGAACAACGCGCCGGTGGCAAGTGGGGTCGCATTCGCGTCGATGGTCCGAGGCAATCCTGGCCGTTAGAGGTTTCTCTGGCGCGGGCCTTGGTCGCCGCACGGCTCGTGTTGGTTGGCGATGCTGCGCGCGTCGTGCATCCGCTCGCGGGTCAGGGCCTCAACCTTGGGCTTCGTGATGTCGCAGCGCTCGCCGAGGTCATTGCTGACGCGGCCCGGACTGGCCAGGACATCGGCAGCGCGCCGATCCTAGACGGTTATCAACGCTGGCGCCGATCCGATGGGGCGATGTCGGCCGCCGCTTTCGATGCCTTGAACCGCTTGTTTTCCAATGATTTAGCCTTGCTGCGGACGGCTCGCAGCGCAGGCCTCGGGCTCGTTGACCGCTTGCCAACGGTGAAAAACTATCTTGTCGGCGAGGCCTCAGGTACCGCTGGCACAGTGCCGCGTCTCATGCGTGGCGTTGCATTGTAGAAGCCGCTACGAGCCACCGGTGCATCGTGTCAGAGGTCATCTTTCGCGCACTTGACGACATTGACGATAGCGGCGTTGCGACGTATGTGGTCCGCCGATGATGAAAAGCCTGAACCAACAGTCGACGCGACGTTGCAACGCGGTTCTGCGTGGCGCGTGCGTGTTTGTCTGATCCGGGCTTAACTGAAAGCTGATCTGACTTCGCCCGCCGGCCAACGCCGCGCGGGCTTTTATTTTACCGCGCAGCTTGATCTCACAGGAGACATCCATGTACGTGCCACCCGTTTTCAAGACTGATGAAATCAAAGCTCTCGATTTTGCTGCAGAGCGCGCTTTTGGGACGGTCGTTGCCATTGACGACGGCGCGCCGGTTGCCACGCACGTGCCTCTTTACATTGACCGCAGCGGCCCGACGGTACGGCTTGAAACGCACGTGGCACGTGGTAATCTCTTGCACGAGATCATCACGCGCAACCCGGCTGTTCTGATCATGGTCCAAGGACCGGATGCGTATGTGTCACCCGACTGGTATGTCTCCAAAGACCAAGTGCCAACCTGGCTTTATGTCAGCGTCCATATGACCGGGCATGCCAAAATGATCCCGTCTGATCAAACACTCGCCCATGTCGACCGGCTCAGTGACCAACACGAAGCGCGGCTGCTTCCCAAGCCCATCTGGCGATCCACGAAAATGACCGTCGCGAAACGCGATGCAATGCTGCGTGCCATCGTTGGCCTGGACATCGCTATTGAGACGATCACTGGGTCGTGGAAGTTAAATCAGCATAAAACCTTGCCTGATCAGATGGAGGTGGCACGGCAACTCGATGCGCGCGGACGTAAACAGGATGTCAGCGGGGGATCGACGACACTCGGCCATTGGCTGGCGACGCGAGCGCAGCCTGGCACCTGACGCGCTTACCGATTCTTGAACGCAGCGTCCAGATCAAAAGGCGCAAATCTAGTTTTTGCTTCTTTTGCAAGCGTATCAGCAGTCTTTGCAGATGTGGCTGCTGCGGGGCTGCATCGTTCGGCGGGTTGGTCAGCACGTCCTTCTCGGCGACGTAGCGCCCATTGCCGATGACGAGTGCGAGACGTCGCTCGGCCGGCGGCACGAGGGGCAAAACAGCTGGCGGGACCTCGTGGAACGGGCGCGTCATGGCATCACGCGAACACGTCGGGATTGGTCTTCCATTCGGCGAACGTCACGGGCGCCTCGGGCATGCGCTTCAACACCTGGCTGCCGCCGCCGCGC
>JAYSUN010000637.1:0-8088 GCA_043719045.1 Hyphomicrobiaceae bacterium
ACGACCGCGCTTTTCACCGAGCGCGGTCATTCTGCGATTTGCCAGACTTCCGTGCCAGGTCGCTCCGACATGATCTGCGATAAAATCTCAATGCCCATAGCCTCACATTGTGAGACTCCTGACGAAACGCCGGAGCTGTCAAAGGCGTTGTGATCCGGCGATAAGGCTTTCACCATGGCCAAGCGCGACTACTATGAGACACTGGGTGTTCAGCGGAACGCCAACGAAACCGACTTGAAGTCGGCCTTTCGGCGTCTCGCCAAGGAACACCACCCAGACAAAAATCCCGACGACAAGGTTGCGGAACAGAAGTTCAAAGAGCTGGCCGAGGCCTATGAAGTGCTGAAGGATCCGCAAAAACGCGCGGCCTATGATCAGTTCGGGCATGCCGCTTTTGAAGGTGGACGGGGCGGACCGGGTGGTGGATTCGGGCCGGACTTCGCCTCTTCCATGTCAGACATTTTCGATGATCTGTTCGGGGAATTCATGGGCGGCCGCCGCGGTGGCCAAGGCAGTGGGCGGCAACGCACTGGCCGCGAGCGTGGCGCCGACCTGCGCTACAACATGGACATCACTCTTGAAGAGGCCTTCAACGGCAAAACTGCGCAAATCCGGGTGCCGACATCGATCAGCTGTGAAACGTGCACCGGCACCGGCTCACGGCCCGGGACGCAACCAACCAGTTGCAGCACCTGTGGCGGTCAAGGCAAGGTACGCGCCAGCCAAGGCTTTTTTACCATCGAGCGGACCTGTCCATCGTGCCAGGGCCGTGGCGAGATGATTACCGACCCGTGCTCCGGCTGTAACGGGTCCGGCCGGATCACCAAAGAGCGCACCTTGTCGGTCAACATTCCGGCCGGTGTTGAAGACGGCACGCGGATCCGCTTGGCGGGCGAGGGCGAAGCCGGGTTGCGCGGGGGACCGACCGGCGATTTGTATATTTTTCTTACCGTGACACCGCATGACATGTTCCAGCGTGATGGCTCCAACATTTTCTGCCGCGTGCCCATTCCGATGACGACCGCGGCACTTGGTGGCCAAATCGATGTGCCGACTGTCGATGGCGCCAAGACCCGCCTGAAGGTTCCAGAAGGTTGCGAGACGGGCAAACAGTTCCGCCTCAAGGGCAAGGGCATGCCGGTGCTGCGCTCAAAAATTCACGGTGATATGTACATCCAGGTCGAGGTCGAGACGCCCAAAAACCTCAACGCCCGGCAGCGGCAATTGCTTGAGGAGTTCGATAAAGCCAGCTCGAAAGAGAATCATCCCGAGAGCAACGGATTCTTTTCAAAGGTGACCGGATTCTTCTCGGATAAGCAGGGGTGAAGGTTTTTCGATTGGCGCCTTTTTCGATTGGCGCCAGCCGACAGGCCCGTGGTGCGCTGTACGCTCGCTCTTCTTGTCTGGTCGCGCGACTTCTCGGATAACCGCTGCGCACTTATCCGATCGCGCTCTTGCGGTCTGGTCGCGCGACTTCTCGGATAACCGCTGCGCACTTATCCGATCGCGCTCGCGGCTGTGATTTAGCTTCAATTGTCAAAGAGCGCACCGGTTGCCCGGGTCAATGTTTCGGCGGGTGGAGAGCCGAGACGCTGAAGATCTCAATGTAACACGCTTGGTGAGAAAAACCATCTCAGGTTGAAGTTTTGGTAAATTTTACTCTTTTGACGTGTGCGTCACTTGCTGCGGCCGGGTCAAGCGCTGCCGATGAGAACACCTGCGGCAAACACGATGAGACCCCCGATCACGACTTCGAAGACGGCGCGCAAGAACTTGGTGTCCATATATTTGGCGCGGATCCAAGCGATCACCCAGAGCTCGATGAAGACGACGATGATGGCGAGCGTGGTCGCGACTTTGAAATCAGGGATAAGATAGGGGAGCGTATGGCCGATGCCGCCGACTGCGGTCATCAAACCAGTGATCGTGCCGCGGATCCAGGGCTTGCCGCGACCGGTCATTGAACCGTCATCGGACATGGCCTCGGCCATGCCCATCGAGATGCCGGCGCCGACCGAGGCAGCAAGTCCGACAAGGAAGGTGTTCCATGGATTATGAGTGGCGAAGGCTGCGGCAAACAGCGGTGCCAGAGTTGAGACCGAGCCATCCATCAAGCCGGCAAGGCCCGGTTGGACAACTTGCAGAACGAACATGCGGTGGCGCGCCTCCTCCTCCGCAGACTTGGCGTCGGTGGTCAGATGCTCCTGGCCAAGATTCTGGGCGAGGCTGACGTGCTCGCGTTCGGCCGCGACGAGGTCACCCAAGAGTTTGCGGATTTTTACGTCAGTGGTGCGCTCCAAAGAGCGCTCGTAGAATTGGCGGGTCTCGAGTTCAATGACTTCGGCCTGCGCGCGGACTTTTTCGAGCCCAAGCGGGCGGACACGCCAGAGCGCCTCGTGCTTGACGAAGCCTTTGACATCCTGCCTGCGCATCAACGGTAAGTGGGTCCCGAATTTTGCAGTGTACAAATCGAGAAGTTGGCGGCGGTGAATATTTTCTTCCTCCGCCATGTCAGTGAAGACTTTGGCGGATGCGGGAAAGGTGTCCTTCAGGCCGTCGGCGTAGTCGGCATAAATGCGGCCGTGCTCTTCCTCCAGGCTGATAGCGAGCGCCAGAATCTCCTGTTCGGTCAGCTCAGAAAAGGATTTCATCGGCACCGCCTCCATTTAACCTTTAGAATTGCTCTAAAGACCTATCCCGGTGATGGCAAATTGAAATCCGGTGGGACTTGACAGTTGGACCGGCGCGCGGGCGTTTTGATGCAGCCGCTGGTGCGGTCAGACGCCGGTCTTGGCTTGCCTGCGCGTGCCGACACGCGTCACCGCGAGCCGGCCGGCACGCGGTCAGTGGCACGACCGGTCTGAACTGTTACTGTTCCAGTTCGTTCTTACTTGATTGGTCAGGCTGGCTGCGGTCAATCGGACTTCACTTAGCAGACCTGCAAAGACAAGCGCTCCAACCATCGGTGTCCCAGAATTTTTGCAGCACCTTCATGCGGTGAAAATAGCCGGGATCTATCCTGGCTTGGGTGAAGCTCAATCGTGCCAACGCTTCGACGGGTCAAGGTCCTGGATATTTGGCCAGCGCGAAGGCGCAGCCCAAATTCCGGGATACCGGGAAATGGATCGCACAAACGCTCCGTCACAGATCGCGATGCGATGATCGTTGCGAGTGTCTTTAACCGGAAAATGATCTAGTGTCGGGACTTGCGCGGCGCGGTCTGGCATTTGCCGACCACCGACGCGAGGCAAAGTTCGTGGAATTGATCACTTTAGTGCTGCTGGCTGTCGTGTTGAGTTGGGCGCTCACGGGCTTGCTCTTGCGGCAACTCTCCGGCCCGCGGCATTTGGCGCAACGCAATGAGCGGACGATGCACGAGCGGCCAACCCCGACCGGTGGCGGCATCGCCTTCGTCGGGGCCGTGTTGACAGTGACCTTGATCTGGCTTTGGCCGGTGCCATGGCCGATCGTGGTTGTCCTCACCAGCATGGGCGGCCTAGCAGTTGTTTCAGCTTTCGATCAGTACCTGCCGGTTTGGCAGCTGACGCGGCTCCTGGCGCAAGCGTTGGCGGTTGCCATTTGCCTCAGCCTCATTCCGGAGACTGTGCGCATCATGCCGCAGCTGGATCTGTGGCAAGAGCGCGGACTGGAGGCACTGGCGTGGCTCTGGTTGATCAATCTGACAAACTTCATGGACGGCATTGATGGCATCGCGGGTGCTCAAGGCATTGCCGTCGCGCTTGGTTATGTCGTCGTGATGCACTGGCCACTGCCATCGGCTGTGACCGTCACGCCATCGCTCCTGTTGGCCCTGGCACTGGCGGGCGCATGCCTTGGCTATCTGGTGTGGAATTGGCACCCGGCGCGCATTTTCATGGGTGATGCCGGCTCGATTCCATTGGGGTTTCTATTGGGCTGGCTGATGCTGGATTTGGCGCAGAACGGCAAACCCGCAGCGGCGGTGATCCTGCCGCTGACATTCGTCGCTGATGCCACCCTGACTTTGCTACGGCGTGTTTTGAGTGGGTCCAAACCCTGGCAACCACATCGCACGCATCTGTATCAGCGGGCGGTATCTGGAGGCGCCGCGCCCCCTATGGTTGTCGGCCTTTTTACACTCGCGAACGCGGCCCTGATTGCATTGGCTGTGCACGCAACCACAAAGCCGTTGGGCGCCATGGTCGCGGCTACGGCGGTGATCTTGGCGCTATGGGGCGCGCTTGCGACGATGACCCAAGGACGTGCCCATTCGCCGTCTGCGGACAAGCAAACCTAATCGACTACTTGTTGCTGGTCCGTAGCTTCAAGCGAGGCAAGCGTGGCTGGCGGGTGGGCGTATCGGCCGGACTGGGTCTCTTGTCCGATTTGATGATCTTCCAAGCCATCTCACGACGGTGACGCTCGGCGCCAAGTGGCTGCAACGGCGGCATGGCCTGTAAGACACGGGCTGGCGGAAAGTGCACGATGGCTTGCGTGCCTTTGCGCAACTCAGAAAGCAGCTCAAACGTGCCGCCGTGGAGGCCGATCAAGTTTTGCACAATCGGCAGACCGAGGCCGGTTCCGCCTTCGGCCGTCTCGTGAGCGAGCGAGCCTTGACCGAAAGCCTGCAGAACTTTGGGGATCTCGTGCTTGGGGATGCCGGGTCCGGTATCGCGGACTGCGAGGGTTTGGCCGCCGTCCGGTCGTGGCGCGATCGCAAGTGTGATGCGCCCACCTCGCGGCGTGAACTTGAGCGCATTCGACATCAGGTTCAGACAGATCTGGCGGACCGCGCGCTCATCGATCCAAAGCTGCGGTAAGTCCGGCGCAAAGTCTTGCTCGATGATGAGGCCTTTTCCGTCTGCACGCAATTTCAACAAGCGTCGGCAGTCGTCGGCAATGTCCGTCAGGCGGACCGGTTCTTCATGCAGCTCGTAGCGTCCGGCCTCGATCCGTGACAGATCCAAGATCTCGTTGATCAGTTGCAGCAGATGTCGGCCACTGTCGTGAATGTTGCCGCAGTATTCCTTGTATTGTGGATTCTGCAGAGGCCCGAAAAGCTCCGACTGCATTACTTCTGAAAAACCGAGAATAGCGTTGAGCGGTGTGCGCAATTCATGGCTCATGGTGGCAAGAAACCGCGATTTGGCGACGTTGGCCCCTTCTGCGCGGTGCCGCGCCTCCTCAGCGATTTCGGTTTGTTGCTCAAGTTCGGCAATCAGACCGTCCGTTTCGGCACGCGACACGAGCAGGTTCAGCGCGGTGCCATAAAGATCCTTGGCGAGAACCACGAAGTAAACCTGCAAGCCGAGAGCCATGAAGGCCATGGCGATGTGAAATAGATCCCCCTGCATCACGAGGCGAATGGACACCGCGATCGTCATCGGCACAGTGCCTGCGTAAAACGCAGACATCAGGGTGGAGGCGAACGTCATACGGATAGCAAGCAAAACGATCAATGCAGCCAAGACGAAAACATGGGCCGCGGTATCGGCTGTGGTCGCAGCCACCAATGCCATACCTGCCCAACTCAATCCGGATACGGCTTCGAGAAAGGTCAGGCGTTGCCGCCAGGTCTCGACACGGACTTCGTTACGCGGAGTCGCCAGGAACTTGCGGCAGGCATCCGTCATAAAGAACTTTGTCGCGATCACCAACGCGCACCAACTCATCGCCTGCAATTGATTCGGTGCCCAGAACAACAGCGCGAAAAGGGAGATCACCGCCATCGTCGGAATGGTGATCAGAGCCTGAAGCTCATTGCGCGCGAAGATGGCAAGGAGTTCGTACTCGAACTCGGGCTTGAGCGTTGTGCCCTGCGAAAGTCGGGCACGAGCTTCTTTGACTTCCGGCTGAATGGACGAGCGCTGCTGCGCGCGTGCGCGGGCCGCGTGAACGGCACCGGGCAACCGCTCGACGTCTGGCGACGGAGGCTCCGAGTTCTGTGCTGAGGTCTCGAAAACCATCGATGCTAAAGCCCAAGTGGCGGCTCTGGGCGCGGCCAGCCACGGCTGCCGAGTGTCACTCAAAGCCGTTAACGTGCCGTTCTCAGGCGATGCAGAAGAGGCCAAATAACCTGTTCGATCATGGCGGTTGTCACACGGATAAAGTCATTAACAATTGGTTGCGAGAATGCTTAGAAAGTGTTGCGGATACGCGGCAAATTGCAATGCCTCAGCTGGCACCAATTTTAGGAAAACTGCACTACTGTCTCCTCATCAAGGGGTTGGGCTGACGGCACCGATTGGATCCGCGGCGGTCTTGGCCTCGACAAGTTGGTGGGTGGCGAGGGTGCCGACACATTCGTCTTTACCCGCCAAGACGTGACCGATGGCGCGCGCGATTGGATCGAGGATTTCAAGGTCGGCGTCGACCGTCTTGATGTCTCAGACTTTACCGATGTCGGCTCGTACTACAACGGTTATGGGACCATTGTTCAAGGCTTCTCGAACGGGGTGCTCGTTGAAATCGCCGACCTTATTGGTGTCACGGCGACGTCTGCGGAGCTGTTGTTGACGTAAATTCCAACGGCACACGCGGAACAGACCGGCGACAGCGAACGGGGTGTGCATAAAAACCCGTTATACTGCGTGCGGCAAAAAATTGTTTCGCGGTTGCCTGGGGCACGTGCCACCGAGGAGATCAGAGACATCTGAACCGGAGCCTCCCATGAGTGTCGCCAATGGCCGTGCCTTCCTTTCGATTCCAGGGCCGACCAACATCCCAGACCGGGTCCTGCAGGCGATGCTGCGGCCGGCCGAAGAGATTTATACCGGCCCGATGGTTGAATTGACCGACAGCTTGCTGCGCGATCTGAAGACCGTGTTCCGCACCAAAGCCCGAACTTATATTTATGCGGCCAATGGCCATGGCGGCTGGGAAGCGGCTTTCACGAACGTTCTGTCGCGGGGCGATAAAGTCCTCGTGCTCGACAGCGGCCGATTTGCCGTCGGCTGGGGTGAAATGGCCCAATTCATGGGGGCGGAGGTCGAAGTTTTGGCAGGCTCATGGCGGGCAGCCGTCGACCCGAGCGCGGTCGAGGAGCGGCTGAGACGAGACACCACTCAGACCATCAAAGCCATTATGGTCGTGCAGGTCGATACGGCATCGGGCGTGGTCAACGATATCGCCGCAATTCGCCGCGCGATTGATGCTGCGAAACATCCAGCCTTGTTCATGGTCGATGGTGTGGCGTCGTTCGGCTGCATGCCTTTTGAGATGGATGCGTGGGGCGTTGATGTCGCGATGTCGGCGGCACAAAAGGGTTTGATGACCCCACCAGGCTTGGCGTTCGTGGCGGCCAACGAGAAAGCCCATCGCGCGCACGAGCACGCCAACATGAAGACGCTGTACTGGGACTGGACCTTTCGTCAGGGCCAGGAGCATTACATGAAGTATTGTGGCACGCCGCCGGAGCACCTGTTGTTTGCGCTGCGTGCGGCCCTCGATATGATCCTCGAAGAGGGACTTGAAAATGTTTGGCATCGGCACGCCTTGCTGGCTGGCGCAACGCATGCGGCGGTCGCAAAATGGGCGGAGGGTCAAGCCCTATCGTTCAATATTCTGGAGCCCTCCGAGCGAGCACCGTCGATAACCAACGTCCTGACCGGTACGGCCAATCCGAAAGAGATCACCGCGTACATGCGGACAGTCTGTGGTGTGACGCTTGGATCAGGAATTGGGGCGCTGACCGGTAAGGCAGTACGGATTGCGCACATGGGGCATGTCAACGCACCGATGTTGCTCGGCACCCTGAGCGCGCTGGAGATGGCGCTCCAGGCCCTGAAAATTCCTCACGGTAGTGGCGGCGTGTCAGCGGCATTGACGTATCTGAGCCGCGAAGCAACGACACCCGCGTAGTCTGGCCGGAATGTTCAGATGGGCTGCAGGGTCAAACGCGGAGGGTCGGACACCACCGCGTTGACCAGTGCACAGCGCGCGTGCGCCCCGACTGCTATTCTGCCGGGACCAGGCCTTGCGGTGGCGTTACGGTGACCGGAGCCGGCTGCGGCGATGAAAATGATGAGGGCGGCGATGATGGTGGCGATGATGGTGGCGATGCCGCGGCTGTCGGGGTGCGTTTGGTCAACATGCGGATGACGACGTAAA
>JAYSUN010000638.1:0-2889 GCA_043719045.1 Hyphomicrobiaceae bacterium
CGCCGGCTTGCAACGAAAGCTTATGATGAAAAATGCGCTGGTCAGCGGCCTCGTCCGGTTTCTGTGAATTGACCGACGGTGTGTTGAACCCAAGCGTAATCATTTCGACGCCCTGCAGGCCCATCACACGATAGGCCTCAGGCCAGCGGCGATCATTGCAGATCATCATGCCGAGCAGACCGTCCATCGTGCGCCAGACGGGAAAGCCCAGGTTGCCCGGCTCAAAGTAGCGCTTTTCCAGATGCTGATGCGTGCGTTCCGGATCGAACTCGACATGTCCCGGCAAATGCACTTTGCGATACAAGCCAACGGACTTGCCCTCGCGGTCGATCAGGATCGAGGTGTTGAAATGATGCCCATCTGGCGTCAGTTCCGCAAAGCCGAAGGTCATGCCCATCGCGTGTGTTTTGGCGCGCTCAAAGAGGGGCGCGGTCGCTGCATTGGGCATTGACGTTTCGAACCATTGATCCGCCTCAGCGCGGTCCGCGTGATACCAGCGTGGAAAAAACGTCGTCAGCGCCAGCTCGGGATAGACGATGAAGTCAGCGCCCTTAGCTTTGGCTTGATCCATCAAGGCCACCATGCGCGCAACGACGGTCTCGCGATTGTCAGCCTTATGGATGGCGCCAAGTTGAGCTGCAGCGACAGTGACGATGCGGGGCATGGGGTGTGGTCCAAGGAAGCAGGTTGAGACTGTCTTTTGGCCTTGGTGACTGTCGTCGGCAAGCCCCTTGCCCGCCAATCTTCGCGAGTGGTCATTGCGGGGAAAACCCGCTCGGTGGGGTGCGCATGGCAGAAATACTGATTTTTCAGCCACCAGCCACCGTCCGGCCACCGTTCCCACATTTTCAGACGGCTTACCAGACTTGACAACGCGTCTGAATTGTCAGATATTTCTGTTATGACAGAAATTTCTGACACCTCCGAACGCCTCCGCCCCGCCGTCGAGCGGTTCGTGTTGCATTGGGGCGATATGGGCAACCAATGGGGAGTCAATCGTTCGGTCAGCCAAATTCACGCGCTCCTGTATGTCTCGGAAAAACCGCTGACGGCTGAGGATATCGCCGCCAAACTTGGCATGGCGCGTTCGAATGTTTCGACGTCGATCAAAGAGTTGATGAGTTGGGATCTGATCCGACGGGTGCCAGCCCTCGGCGATCGGCGCGAACATTTTGAGGCCGAGACCGACGTTTGGGAGATGGGCATCCGCATCGCCAAAGGCCGCAAGATGCGTGAGATCGACCCAGCGATTGCAGCCCTGCGCGCCTCGGTGGCTGAGGCCAAAGCTGATCCAACGGTCCACCCGGTCGCCGCCGAACGACTCCAGTCGATGCTCACATTCACTGAAACGCTCGACACTTGGTCCGGGCAAATGTTGACCGTGCCGAAAGCCAAATTGTCGGCCGCGATGCGCCTTGGCGCCAAAATTTTTGCACTCGTCCCGGGCGGGAAAGGCAAATAGCCTGGCGCTTGCGGGACGGGGAGGAGACGACAATGCGGGACCATCATGTGCGCATCAAACCGGCCAGCACGGCGCCGACTCTGCACGATCCAAGCCTCGGCGATCTCCGGTTCCGCAGCCTACTGAGCGCCGAGGATTGGGCGGCGCTTCCGGCCGCGGTGCGCGTGCGGTTTTCCAAGCGCTTGAGTGGCGGCAAAACGGTCGTCTACACCGGCACCATCGTCGAAACCGACATGAGTGGCCTTGGGATGGCATTTGCCCAACTGGCACGTTTGATCGGCGGGCCGCTGCCAACCAGCCGCGATGTCGACGTGCCGAGCGTCGTGACGGTCACTGAGGACATGGCCACCGGAGGCCAGATCTGGACGCGTCTGTATGCGCGTCGCGATGGTTTTCCGCAGGTGATCAACTCGTCAAAACGCTTTGCCGGGACAACCGGTCTCGAGGAGCACGTCGGCTGCGGTATCGGCATGCGCCTGAGCCTCGCGGTCGAGCCAAGTGCACTGATCTTTAAGAACGCTGGCTACTTCCTGCAGGTCGGTCGGTGGCAACTGCCCCTGCCGCGCTGGCTGACACCGGGCGATTTGACCGTTGGGCATCATGACCTGGGTCATCAAGTTGGCGGCCGCGGTCGGTTTGCCTTTACGCTCGATATCACGCACCCGTGGTTTGGCCGGTTGATCCATCAGCGCGCCGTCTTCGAAGAGTCGACTTTGGCGGCGTTCGCGTCATGATTTCGGATCTCTTGCGGCCCTTGATGGGCATTCAGATTGTGCGCAAACCAGCATGCCGGAGGTCGGGGTCTCGGACCCGGAAGCAGCCGGGTTTTTATGCCCCCGAGCGCGGCATCGATCATCAACCTTACTTGTTAACCCCTGTCGTCCACGGCGCGCGCAGTTCGGCCCATTGAAATCGCTAACTTAAACTCAAAAAGCCTGGTTTTATTCACCACAATCGCCCGATTTGGCCCATTCCGGTCCCGTGCTATCTTTCGGTCATGATCCAGACAAAAACATCCGAGGCCGACGTCCGATCACGAACCGGGCGCGTCGGCCGACCCAGTTGAAGGAGCCGTCCGTGCGCCTCGCCTTGTACCAGCCGGATATCCCGCAGAACACCGGCACTATCCTGAGGCTCGCCGCTTGCCTCAAGGTGCCGGTCGACGTGATCCTGCCCGCCGGCTTTGATCTCAGTGATCGCAATCTGCGCCGAGCCGGGATGGACTACCTCGACCATGTCAGCTTGACCCGCCACGCCGACTGGACGGCGTTTGAAGTGTGGCGGACGGCCATGCAACCCAAGCCGAGACTCGTGTTGTTGACCAGTAAGGCTACGATCCGCCACATCGATGCGCAGTTCCGCCCCGACGATATCCTCCTGTTGGGGCGTGAGTCGGCAGGCGCGCCTGAGATCGTGCACCGATCGGT
>JAYSUN010000639.1:0-2883 GCA_043719045.1 Hyphomicrobiaceae bacterium
ATCTGCAAAGCGCTGTTCGACCGCGACATGCCGTTCAATCCTCACGTTGTGTTCAAATGTGTCAAAACCTACACCGACGTGATGAACCACAAGGCGGTGCGGATCAAAGTCACGACTGGCGCCGACTTTGAAATTACCGACGAAGAGACGGCCAAGGCAATGGAAGTCTGGGCTGGTGTGCCGCTCGAGGTGTTCGCAGCCGATCCGCGCGAGGCGCGTGAGCGGACGCTGCTGTCGATGATCGAGGCGGCAGTCGCCGACCCGACCATCCCGGAGTTTGATCAACAGCAGGCGATTGACGAGCTCAAGCAATACCTGTGGGCGGGCACCGAGACGACGGCGTTGACGCTCGCCTGGGCCATGTACGAGACAGCCAGAAATCCAGAAGCAGCGGAGCGCATCCGAGCCGAGGGCGCGCAAGTTTATAACGACCGTGAACCGACGGCTGCCGACTACGGCGCGCTTGTTTACACGCGCGCCGTCATCCAGGAGACGATGCGACTGTATCCGCCGATCTGGGCGCTCATGCGTGTCGCGGACAAGCCGGATGAGATTGGCGGTAAACCGATCCTGGCCGGCGATCGGGTCATGATGTTTGCCTACGGCACGCATCATTCGGCGAAGTACTGGGATGATCCGGAGGCATTCAAACCCGAGCGTTTTATGGGTGAAGCCGCCAAAAAGCGGAAGCCTTATACCTATATTCCATTCGGTGGCGGGAAGCGCTCATGTATCGGTGGCGCCATGAGTCAGGTCGAAAACACCCTGGCGCTGTCGATGTTGCTGCGTCGCTTCAGGCTGGAGCCGATGGCCAAGGAACATCCGGGCATCAACGCCACCGTCACGCTTTCGCCGCGCGGCGGGCTGTATTTCAAGGTGCACGAGCGGGATTAATGTTGTCTCCGCTGGCTTCCAGGCTGCAAAATGAGCATGTGGAGCACAGTACAACACATGGCGACAAGCAGGCCGGCGAAGATCACGTCACTCAGAAAATGCCCGCCCTGCGAGATCCTCACAAGACCTGACAGGAGGCCGGCAAGCGTTCCGACCACAAATAGCAAAAGGCGATAGTGCGGGATCAACATCGCGAGCGCATAGAATGTCGAATAGCTGGCAGCGGCTTCGCCCGATACGAATGAGCAGTTCCTTGAACACTCTGAGGATGGCTGCCAGGCGGGCTGGAAGATCTTGGTACCACCGAACTCAATCGTCTGATGCGGCCGTGGGCGCCCCCAATGCTGCTTAAAAATGACATTGGCGACTAGGCCTGGGCCAATGATCAAACAGGCAAGGACATACAGCCAGCCTCGTCGGCTGACCCAAAACCAGTCGCGCCCGCGGGCCAATGCTATCCCGAGGGTCGCCACTGCGAGGCTTGCGATAAAGAGCGCGCGAAAGATGTTTCGTATCGCCTCGACGGACAGCAGCTGACTTCCGACGAACTTGGTGTCCGCCTTGAAGATGCGAGATGTCTCTATATCGAGCGATCCCCACGCGTAAAAAATCGATCCGACAAAAACGCTCAGCAACAACGAACCGGATAGGATAGATTGCGACGTCCCTCTTTGTCCGCAAGTGTTTGCCGTCGATGTCCCGCCGCGCATTGTCCCACCCACCCATTCAACCACCCACACCGCGTATGCGCGCAATGTGTTATGGTGGTGTGACAATCGCTCTCGATCTCTGGAGTATTGGTGAGCGGTAGCGGGGGCAGCCGAGGTGACAGCTCCAAACACCACGATCCACTGGCGCGTGACGGACCTTGTCCGACCTTCTCACCGGCCGCGTTGACGCGTCGTTTTGCTATCGACATAGCGGGCCAGACGTTCGGCATCGAGCGTCCCCGCGGCAACGGCTGCACGAACGGCACAAGAGGGTTCGGTTTGATGCTGGCAGTTGGTGAATTTGCAGCTAAGGGACAGCTCGTCGATGTCCGTGAAATCAGCAGCGACAGGCTCGCCATCAGCACTCCACTGCTCAAGCCCGCGCATTCCCGGCGTGTCCATGATCGAGCCACCCTGTGGGCGCACGAACAATGCGCGCTGTGTCGTGGTATGACGACCACGACTGTCGTAGGTGCGGATGTCCTGAGTCGCCTGGACGGCCGCGCCAAGCAGCTGATTGGTCAGTGTTGACTTGCCGACACCGGACGAACCGATCAGCGCCACGGTGCGGTGGCCAGCAAAGTAGGGCTCCAACTCGCGCACTGCATCACCGCGCCGGGCACTGATGGCATGAACGGGGACGCCTGGGGCGAGATCGCGAATGCTCTGCAGCTTCGCCTCCAGCCCATCAGCCAAGTCGGTCTTGTTCGCGACAATGACGGCCCGAGCGCCGCTGACAACAATCAGGGCCAGATAACGCTCCAGCCGCGGCAGATTGAAATCACCATCCAGCGCCATCACGATCATCACGATGTCGACGTTGGCTGCAAGTAGTTGAGGACGCCGCTCAGCTGACGCTTTTCGGATGAGGGCGGTCAAGCGCGGTAACACGGCCTCGATGCTGGCAGTGCTGCCGTCTTCGCCCAGTCTCAGGGCCACGAAATCACCGACGCCCGGTAGATCTGAGCGAAGCGTTGCATCATTGCGATGACGACCGGTAATCGTCGCACTCAGCTCCAATTGATCCGTCGCAACACGGAAATGCGTCCGGTGTTCGCCGATCACGCGACCTGGCACACAACCCGTTGCGGCAAACGGTGCGAATTCAGTTTGCCAACGGTCGTTCCAGCCGAGTTGCTCGAGCATCATCACCGTCACATCCTGTCGCCGGATTGGCTGCGAACTTCTACCACGAACCCGATCCAGGGCTGCACCGCAAACTTATCGTCGCTTCAGAACAGGCCGCTGCCAAGCCAACAGCGCAATCAGTTGCCCAATT
>JAYSUN010000640.1:0-2882 GCA_043719045.1 Hyphomicrobiaceae bacterium
CAAGAACGTTCGCAAGGCGCTCGGAATTGTGCCGGGCGTTCGTATCAATTTTGTCGTCGAGGGAGATACGGCACGGATCGTGCCGGTTCGCACTGGGACACCTGCTCGCCTCGAGGATGGCTTCGGTATGCTCAAATATAAGGGCGCCCCCGTATCCGTCGAAAACATGGACGTCTCTCGTGTACTGGCTAAGAAAGCCCGAAAATGATCGCGTTGGACACCAACGTTCTGGCGCGCTTCTACGTCGAGGATGAGCGTGACCCGCAAGCCGCCAAACAGCGCAAGATCGCATTGCGCATCATGCAGCGCAGCCCGTCGCTGTACGTGCCGCGCACCGTAGTACTTGAACTGGAGTGGGTCATGCGAGGTCTGTACGGATTCGGGGCCGGTCCGATTGCCGAGGCATTCGAGCATCTGCTCGGGCTTTCCAATGTAGCGATCGAGGACCGCGATCTGGTCGAGACGGCTCTTGGACAGATGCAGCAGGGCCTGGACTTTGCGGACGCGCTCCACCTTGCGGCAAGCCACCGCTGCAGCGCGATGGTCACGTTCGATGCCCGGCGCTTTGCCAAGCGCTCGAACCGGCTTGGGCTCAAGCCCCGCTGCTCGGTTCCCCTGCGGTAGGCTGGCGCGCCGCCTCATCGAATCACCTCATCCGCCCTGAGCAGGATCGACTGCGGGATCGTGATGCCGAGGGCTTTGGCGGTCTTGAGATTGACCACCAGCTCGAACTTGGTGGGCTGCTCGATCGGCAAATCCCCAGGTTTCGCGCCTTTGAGGATCTTGTCTACATATACGGCGGCGCGCTGAAACTGCTCTCTTGGGCTTGGAGCGTACGACATAAGTACTCCGGCCTCCGGGAAACGGCGGCTGCCGCCAATTCCCGGCAGGGAGTGCTTCGCAGATAACCGTGCGATACGATTTAGCTGGTTCCAGACCATCACGTCGTCGGCAAACAGCACGCCGGTTTGATTCCGATTGTCGATCCTCGCAAATGCCGGTCCCAAGTCCTCGGCCTTGCGCACCAGTATGGGTTGTACTTTGAGTCCAAGTCGGTTGGCCGCAGTCACCGCATTTTCCAGTTGTGGTTTGCCAAGTGGATGAAGCGGGCTCCAGATCACTGCGACCTGGGATAATTTTGGCACGGTGTCCTTCAGGACTTCGAGCCGCTTCGCTATCATTTCGACGGTCATGAGCGAAACGCCCGTTATGTTGCCGCCAGGACGTGCCAGGCTCGCGGCTAACCTGGAGCCAACTGGATCGCCTACATGCGAAAGCACGATCGGAATGGTGGTGGTCGCTTTTTGCGCGGCGACTGCCGAAAGTGACGAATCGACAAGGATGACACGGACGCCACGATCCACTAACTCGCGCGCGAGTGTCGGTAGCTCGTCGAGCTGCTCATCGCCACCACGCCAAACCAGAGATGCGTTTCTTCCGTCCACGTACCCGACCTCTGCAAGGGCTTCCCGGTAATGGCTAACCCACGCCGTATGCGTGGACAAGTATCCGATAAGCGGTCTGTCTGCAGATTGGGCGCTATGAGACGCCAGCGGGACCACCAGCACCGCGACAAGGGCAATACAGAGTGAGAATGTCTTTTTCACCGGATCACCTCATCTGCCTGCAGCAGTATCGACTGCGGGATCGTGAGTCCCAGCGCTTTGGCAGTCTTCAGGTTGACCACGAGCTTGAACTTGGTCGGCTGCTCGATCGGCAGCTCGCTCGCCTTCCCACCCTTCAGCAGCCGATCAATGAAGTACGCGGCGCGCCTGAAGTTGTCGACCACGTCGGCACCGTAGGAGATTAACGTACCGGCTCTGACGGCGGTGTTGAGCGCAGAGACGGTCGCTAGCTTGGCGTCGAGCCCGAGCGCCGCAATCTCGGAGTCGTGTGCATAGAAAACGGGGGACCACAGCAACATGACCGCACCTGCCTTCTTTCGTTTGCTGTCCTTGAAGGCAGGCTCCAGCTCCTGTGGCCCGCGAACCTCGACGAGCTGAAGTCGTACCCCCAAGGACTGTGCCGCACGCTGCACTTCACCGAGCTGGCTGCGGCTGAAGGCGTCCCAGAACACGGCAACCCGCGAGACGCTGGGCAGCGCCTCCTTGAGAATTTCCAGGCGTTTGCCATCCAACTCCGATGGCAACGAGTAGAGTCCGGTAACGTTGCCTCCAGGCCGCCGGAAGCTCTCGACCAGGCCTGTGGCCACGGGATCAGACGTGAACCCAGTCATCACGATGGGGATGGTGCGGGTCGCCTGTTGCGCAGCGCGAAGGCCCGCGGTGTTGGCGATAACTATCACGTCGGAATTGAGGTGCACCAGCTCTTCAGCGAGGAGTTGCAGTCGACTGACCTGGCCTGCCGCTGTCCGCACCTCGAGCCTGATGTTCCTGCCCTCTTCATAGCCGAACTCGCGCAACCCTGCGCGGAGGCCTTGGACTGTTGGATCGTTCACAGGGGCGTGTGTCATCAGCACGCTTATCACCGGCACACTTTGGGATTGCTGCGCCCAGGTGTCGGCGACCAGCACAGGGGAAGCGCATACGACGGCAAGCAACAGGAGACGACGCATCACCGGATCACCTCATTCGCCCGCACTTCCTCCTCCGCTCTTCCCGTCATCCAGGGGGGCGGTGCGCAGGAGGCCGATCCGACGCGAAGATCCATCGGTAGTTTTACCTGGTAAGACGTTTGCGCTAAAATGACGTCGCAAGCCGAATATGGACACAGCGAGGCGCCAATGACCACAACCGTTTCCTCCAAAGGACAGGCAGTTATTCCCAAGAACGTTCGCAAGGCGCTCGGAATTGTGCCGGGCGTTCGTATCAATTTTGTCGTCGAGGGAGATACGGCACGGATCGTGCCGGTTCGCACTGGGA
>JAYSUN010000065.1:0-6349 GCA_043719045.1 Hyphomicrobiaceae bacterium
ATTCACGGAGCACGTGACCTACGAGATGGAAATCAAAGCCACGTCTGACGAGGCGGCGCTTGGATTTGCCTGTGAGCTGCTTGCGGGCGCGCGGCGAACTGGATTTGTACCGGTTGAAACCGAACACACAGATCTCACCGTAATTTCGCTCGAACCGACTGCTCTGAATTTGCCGCAGAGAGTACCCACCGCGATGGCCTCAGGCTCAAGAGCCGCGTCAGCGCGACCGGTCACGACGACTGACGTCGCGGTGATAGTCAAATTGTTGGAGGAGGTTCGTGACACGACGTTGTCGCATGGGTCCTGGGAAGAGGCAAAACGCCTGATCCGACAGTTTGCGGAATAACCGCAGGTGAGAAGCCATTCTGGTCCGAGGCGAATGGAGCACGGTTATGCGTGGTCGGCAGGTGCAAGCTAGGCGAAACTGCGCATGAAAGTTGCGATCTCACTTCGATGCGCGGCAGTCGTCAGACCTGCCTCTGACTCGTCAGACTCGGATATGCGGGCCCGGTCAACCGTCACTCCCGACCGATCACCAGACGAGTGCCCCGTCAACCGACGGGATAGCCCCGCCAGCTGCGCACGGTCCGGATCGCGAGATGACTCTCCAGCCGCGCCACATTTGGGAGCTTGGCCAATCGCTCACGGTGGATGCGTTCAAAATCTGCGGCATCGCGGGCTGCGATCCGGAGCAGATAGTCGGTGCCGCCCGCCATCAAATGGCATTCCAAGATTTCCGGCGCGACCGATACGGCTTTCTCAAACGCGTCGAGCATCTTGTCGGCCTGCGATTTCAGCGCGACCTGGATAAAGAATTCCATGCCAAACCCGAGCGCTCGCGGATCCAACCGAGCGCCATAGCCGGCAATGACGCCCTTGTCTTCCAGCTGTTTCACGCGGCGGTGACAGGCCGATGCCGACAGCCCGACCTTGTCACCCAGTTCGGCCACGGAAATGCGACTGTCCGCCTGCAGGGCTGCTAAAATTCGGCGGTTTGTGGGGTCATGCGGCATCAGCGGTTCATTCGAAAATTGTGCAATTTTGTCGAATAATATTGCGCCATAGTCGTCATCTCATGTCAAGATTGGCCGAAACATCGCAACGCGTCACCGTATACTTGTCAGATCAACCCGCTTCGGAGATCCCCCATGCGCATCGGTGTTCCCAAAGAGATCAAGAATCACGAGTACCGTATCGGCTTGACACCGACTGCCGTGCGTGAGGCCACGGCCCATGGCCACCAGGTCTTCGTCCAAGCTGACGCTGCCGTCCGGATCGGCTTGTCGGATGACGATTATAAAAAGGCCGGCGCCAAGATCCTGAAAACCGCCGCTGAGATCTTCGAAAAGGCCGACATGATTGTGAAGGTAAAGGAACCACAGGCGGCGGAGTGCAAAATGCTCAGCGCCGGTCAAGTCCTGTTCACCTATCTGCATCTCGCCCCCGATCCCGATCAAGCCAAAGCGCTCATGAAATCCGGCTGCACAGCCATTGCTTATGAGACCGTAACCAACGCCCGTGGTGGTCTGCCGCTGCTCGCCCCGATGAGTGAAGTCGCCGGCCGCATGGCCATTCAAGCCGGTGCGCATTGTCTCGAGATTGCGCAAGGCGGACGCGGCGTGTTGCTGGGCGGCGTCGCGGGTGTTGCGCCTGGTAAAGTCGTCGTGCTCGGCGCGGGCGTGTCGGGCGTCAACGCGGCCGTCATGGCGGTTGGCCTGCAAGCCGAAGTGGTCATGCTCGATATCAACGTGGAGCGGCTCTATCAGGTGAAACAACAGCTGCCCGAAGTCACCACCTTATATTCCACGCGGGCTGTCATCGAGGAGCAGGTCTTGTCCGCCGACCTCGTCATCGGTGCCGTCCTCGTGCCCGGAGCAGCGGCCCCAAAACTCGTCACCGAGGCGCACGTGAGGGCGATGAAGCGCGGCGCAGTTCTGGTCGATATCTCGATTGACCAGGGCGGCTGCTTTGAAACGTCGCACGCCACCACGCACGCGGAGCCGACCTTCATGAAGCACGATGTCGTGCATTACTGCGTCGCCAATATGCCGGGAGCCGTCGCCCGAACGTCCACGTTTGCTCTCGGCAATGTCACGCTACCGTTCATGCTGGCGATCGCCGACAAGGGCGCCAAAGCCGCGATGCTTGCCGACCCGCACTTGCTCAATGGTCTCAACGTCCACGCCGGTCAAATCACCCACGCAGCTGTCGCCGAAGCTCTCGGTGCCAAACACCTGGATGCCCGCAAAGCGCTGGGGTGATTGGGGCAGCGTGGGCATTTTTTTCCGATCAAGTGAAGTCCGCTTGATCGAAGAAAATGCGGCAGAAACAAGTGAAGCTCTTTACAGCGTAAAGTCGGCGAGCTTGGCGCCTTTCGACAGCTTCGCTGACAGCCAGCGTGGTTGGCGGCCGCGACCGGTCCAGGTTTCACCCTTGTTTTCCGGATTCATATATTTGATCGCGACTTTGCCGCCCTTGCCCGCACCACGACCCCGACCTGAGCCGTAAATTTCTTGAATACTCATGCCGGCCTCACTCGCCATTTCCTCGATGCGCGCTTTCAAATCGGCTTTCTCGCGCTCTTGGGCCTTGACGATGGCTGAGGCCACTCGCACTTCGAGTTCGCGCAAGTCTTTGAGTGACATTTTTTCGATATTCGGCCCAGCCATAGGATCCCCTTTAAGGCAGCGTGTCAGTTGAACGGTTGTGTTGGTTTAGTGGTGTTGAATTATCATTTCAACACCTAAACGACGGCAGAATAGTATTTTTTGTGTCCCACTTTCGCACATTGTGTTTAACGTCGGCTGGATCTGACGTTGAAGATATCCGTTCGATTTGCGCGCAATCCTAGAATAGTCGGTGGCAACCAGGGTTTCCATTCAGGGGGCTGAGTCCTGTCTGAGCTCCAATGGTCGAGGTTTGAATGCCCCACTGAACGTCGCACAGAAGCTGTTCTTGAGTGCGCTGTCCGCAAGGCTCCGATCAGGATCCATTGGGACCCGAAAACGCTGATTTAAATCGCGATCCGAGCGCGCTACAGGCTTACCGAACGCTCTCGAGTATCGAGGCGACGCCGGCCTGTAACAATCCCATATCGGTGCCGGCTGCGAGCATGTTGAAGCCGGCAGCTTTGCAGGCCTTCGCCCATTGAGCATCTGAAACCATGAAGCCAAGACCCTTCTTATGCTTCCGGCCGGCTGCGACCACACGTTGAATGGCCGCGTGATAGGTTGGATGATCAAACTGTCCGGGGATGCCGAGAAAATTGGTCAAATCGAAATGCCCCACCCAAAGTACGTCAATGCCGTCAACGGCAGCAATCGCGTCGACATGCTCCAAACCACGTTCGGTTTCGATCTGCCCAATAACGAGATTGCGGGCATTTGCGAACTTTATCTTGTCCGCCGGTGAGCCGCGCTCGTAGCCATCATGGGCAAAGCCGAAGGCCGCGCCACGCCGGCCCTTTGGTGGGTACCGGGTGGCCTCGGCAATGGCCCGTGCCTGCTCGACACTTTCGACCATCGGGATCATCACGCCTTCGCAGCCGATATCGAGGGCTCGCGCCAGAAAATGATAATCACTCCGGGGTACACGCGCCATTGGCGCAAGGCCCAGACCTCGGCAATGGGCGATCTGTGTTTTCAGGGTTTCAAAACCCAGTCCAGAGTGCTCCATGTCGTACAGAACGTAGGTGCAACCCGCGTTCTTGAGAATTTGCGCCGTACCAGGTGCAAAAAACTCAAACACCATCGAGCCGAGCACAGGCTCTCCCGCCATCACGCGCTGGCGCAGCGTTTTCGCAACCATTAGTGTCCCCTTACGGTTTTTCTGAAGTACCCAGTGCCGTCAATCGCGCGCGGGCGAGTTTAAAGGCATCGCTGGCATTGCTTGAACTCGGAGATGCCTCCAAAGCCAAGCGATAATCCGCAATGGCTTTGTCTTTTTGATTGAGTTTTTCGAACGCCTCACCGCGCCGTGCATAGGCATATGCGTAGGTTTTGTTCAACTCGATGACCTTGGAGAAGTCGCGCTCGCTGTCAGCCCAACGGTTGACGCTGGCATTCAATAGGCCGCGTTGATAGTGCCCATATTCAAGCCGTGGGTTAATTGCCAAGGCTGCATCCAGATCCTTGAAAGCCAAATCCGGCTTCGTCTGCACCCGATAGACGGCCGCCCGGGCCGCATGCGCCATGGCATATTTCGGGTTGAGAACAATCGCCTCAGAGTAATCCGCCACAGCGTCATCGTATTTAGCCCAGCCATGATAGGCGCGCCCGCGATTGTAACGGTGAATCGCAGCCGTCGGGGCTAATTCCAATGTGCGCGTGAAATCAGCCACGGCTTCAGTGTAGCGCTTATCTGCCAGGTAAACCTCGCCGCGCGCTTGATACACAGTCGGATCGTTCGGCGCGGCAAGCACTTTGGCGGTGGCCGACTTGATGCGCTCGTCGACATCAGGTTTTGCCGGTCTGATGTCTGTGCCCTCGGTCTTTACGGCTGTTGGACGCGTCGCCGTGGCCCCGCAGATTTTGCGCAAGGCCTGCCACTGCGCGTCGCTCAGCGACGCTGTCGATGGATAGTCCACCTGGGCCTCGATCGCTTTGATGCGCTCTTGCGTCGGGGGATGGGTCTGAAACATATCATTGCTGAAGATGTTGCGGCCGCGTTTCGGTTCCGCATCTGGTGTCTTGCCGTCGATGCGCTTGAAAAAGCCGGCAAACGGTCGGTGCGAAATGCCAGCGTCCTTCAATAACTTGAGCGCGATCACATCGGCCTCGCGTTCATAACTGCGCGTGTAGGCCAGTTGGGCGAGCATGGTCCCAGCGTTGCCAAGGGCGCCCGGCGTGCCAGTGAAAACCATTTGAACGAGCGCCCAGAAACCAACCGAACGCACCAGTCCTGCTTCGGGGTGGAGTTCCAACGCATGGCCCATCTCGTGGCCGAGGACACCGGCAATTTCATCGGGGCCGGATGCCTTTTCGATGATTGCGCGCGTCAGCACGACATGGCCTCCGGGTACCGCAAAAGCGTTGACGAGATTCCAGTCCAACACCGACACCGACGCGATCCGCTGGCCAGCGCCCAGCCGCTTGGTCAGGGCTTCTAGGGCTGCCCGCCCATCCGGTTCGGCGCAGGTTTTGGTGACGGGTAAGCTGGTCAACACGCTTGACCCGAGCTTCTGGCGCGCGGCCTCGGGCATGACTTGGGCAATCGCTTTTGACGGCGACAGATCAAACGCCCAGACCATAGCTGCCAACGAAAACGCAATGCCACCCGCGATGGCGCCCGGCTTCATGCCGGCCAAGCGCGTGGCCGCCAGCGCGGTTTGAGGCGCGCGCTGGCCAAGTGTCTGAGCAAACCTCCGGTCGGCGACGAACAATGTCGCGCCAGTCGCCGTTCTGGTGGTCACTAAGACATCTGTGCTGGCCGACCGGATCGGCTCAGCAGTTGCCAGAGTGTCATAGAGCCAAGTGGCAGCTGGACCTTTTGCGCTTGGCCACGTCAGCGTCAGCCCGGTTTGGCCAAACGCAACTTCGACCGGATAGGAGGTGGCCGAGCGTCCATCGGTCAAGCGGCCAGCCCAGGTGATTGCAGCCGGTGTGATCTGCTGCCAATTCGCGGCTTGGTTTGGGTCTGCTGGCGGGTTCGGTTGTGTATGGGTTGGATCAGAATGCATCGAGATCAAAGGCCTGCGCGAGGCCCTCCCCGGATTGGTCGATCGCCGACAGGTTTTGCCCGATTGTTGCCGGGTCAAAGGGGCCGTCGATCGAGAGGTGCTCGGTGAAGTATTTCATCGATCTTGCGGTTGCCACCGGCTTCAGAATGTACAACGACAGATAGGTGATCAAGGCATTCGAGACAAACAGCCAGATTAATCGCCAGCCCTTGACGTCCAGAGTAAAGCGGACGTCAGAATGCTGGGCGGGTCCGGCACCGACGACACCCCCGGCACCACCACTGACTGTCTGGCCGCCGAGCGCTGAAATGATGGTTGTTTCAGCGACATGATTATACAATTTGGCATAGTAGAAAGAGCTCATCAGCGACCAGAGCACCAGCGACGTTATCAAGACGCCAACAATCAAACCGATATCGCCGGCCTTAATCTGTGCCCACCACAGCGGGTCCTGAGGATTGAGTTTTGAGCCGATCACCGCTCCAGCGCTACCAAAAGCGGCAAAATACAAGATGATCGTACCGAACCAGAGGACGGCATATCGGCCGTAAAGCGTACGCGACGAGCCGTGAAAGTTCAGAGCCCGGTTACCCAGTTTGGTTTCGCTGACCAGTCGCCGCTGGAGCGCGATCGAACGATACGGAGCGATCCAACCGAGCGTGAGCGGATATG
>JAYSUN010000641.1:0-8020 GCA_043719045.1 Hyphomicrobiaceae bacterium
CAATCCCGCGCTGACTGCTCGGGCATTTTGGCACTTTGCCGCGTCGTTCCGTCAGCACGGCAATGACATGGCTCCGGAATTGCCACTTTTCATCATGGCAGCAGCGATGATGTTTCACCGCGACACCGTTGAGCAGATGTTTCGGATGCAATTTACCAGCGGTTTGTCCAAGGCTATCGACGAATGCCCCGACATACTTGCCGGACTGCAAACCCGGCTCGATGAATTCGCCTTAGATGCGCTGAAGGGATTGCAGGTCGCCTGCGCTTCGCGAATTCTGGAGCGAACCGACGGTCGAAGGTTCACTGGATTTCATGCTGTCGGGACGAAATTGCCGCTCGACATCCGCGACGACGCGGAAAGTGTCAGCCAAATTTTTGCTAGCACTCGACGCCTCGGCGCCTGGTTCGCTGCTGAGGACATCGCCGCCCTTGCGACAAGACTGAGGATCGAGTTCTGAAATGAAGTTGCTCATTAGACGCCTCATTATATGGCCGGACGACGTCGCACAGGAACCGCGAATTATTGAATTCGCGCTGGACAAGCTGAACGTGATCACCGGCTGGAGCGCCACCGGCAAGTCGTCGATCGTCTGGATTGTAGATTATGTCCTCGGCAGCGGAACTTGCTCGATCCCCGTGGGCCCCATCCGCGACCTTGCTTCCTGGTACGGGCTCGTGGTCGAGACCGACCTTGGTCCGATGATGATCGCGCGCATGAAGCCTGATGGTCGGGATATCTCTCATCATTATTGGGTCGAGTTACACCACGACAATACGGCCTCACTTCCCAAGCGGCCGATAGCCAATGAACGACTGGAAGTTTTCAAGAAGCGCATGGACACCCTTGCCGGGCTATCTGATTTACGCTTGAGCGTAGATGAAGAGGAAGGGTACGCCGGGCGCGCCTCATTCCGCGATATGGCCGCATTCAACTTCTTGCCGCAACACATTGTCGCGAATCCTTACACTTTGCTGTTTAAGGCCGATACCACCGAGCATCGGCGGAAGCTCGTCAACCTTCTGCCGTTGGCCCTCGGCATCATCACCAACGATGACCTCATCCGAATCCATCGATTGAGCCAGCTCCAATCGCAGGCGCGGCAACTGGATAGGTCACTTCGCCTTCGCCGCTCTGCTGTCGAGTCTTGGCGCGCCAATGTCACGGGCGCATTTCTCAGGGGCCAGGAGTTGAGCCTCCTGCCCGCCGGGCCACCACCGGCCGATCTCAACTCGATCGTCGACGTGTTGCGCGCGTTGGTTGTCAATGCCGGTCCGACCATTCCGGTCGCCGGCAGGGTCGCGTCTGCCGTCGACCAACTCGATCGCGCGAGAGAGCAGGAACAAGCCATTGATCGCGCGATGTCCTCTGCCAAACGTCGCCTTCGTCGCCTCAAAAGTCTCCGAGCCTCGATTGCTGACTACGACGAGATTGTTGCCGATCAGCAGGCGAGATTGCACGGCGTTGGTTGGTTCACATCTGCAGTGAAAAACGATCAGTGCGTTCTGTGCGGTACGGCAACCGACGCGGCCAGCGCTTTCCTTCACGAACTTCAAGAACCGCTCAAGGAGCTGGCTTCAATGGTTGCGGGCACGCGTCATGCGACACCAGTCGTTGACAAAGAGATTGCCGACTTAGAGCAACAACTCATTTCGGACGAGAAGCGGCAACTCGATCTGCGGGAGTTGCGTAGAACTCTCGAAGCTGACGCCGATGTCGAACGAGGCCAAAGCCGAACTCTCGAAGGCGTTTATCGATTCATCGGCAGCCTCGAGCAAGCACTGAAGATGATAGGCGACCTGGAGGGTGTCGATGGCGTGGAGGAGCAATTCCGGCTGCTCAAGGAAAAAATGGCGCAACTTCGCGGAGAGATGAACGAAGGCGAGCGCGATCGGAAGCGCACTGAGGTTCACAAGTCGATCTCTGGTTACATTGCGCGCTTCATCGGCGCGCTAGAAATCGACGGTGCGGAAGGCACTCCGGAACTCGACGAACAGGAATTGAACCTCAAATTCACGCGCTCGGGTAAAAGCAAAAGCGATTACCTGTGGGAAATCGGCAGTGGCGAAAATTGGATGGGCTACCACCTTGCTGCCTTGTTGGCCCTGCACGGTGCCTTTATAGGCCGCGGCACTGGGAACCCTGTCCCGACGTTCCTTTTCATAGACCAGCCGAGCCAAGTCTATTTTCCAGGCGAAACGTTCGAGCAGATCGTCGATCCCGAAGGGCAACCTGCACCTGTTGACGCTCGCGGACGGCGGAAACTGGACGACCTTGCGAGAACGCAGAAGATCTTCGCGGCCTTGGCACGTGCGCAGAAGAGCTTCAAAAACCGTCTTCAAATTATCGTTCTCGATCATGCCGACCAAAATGCTTGGGGTGACCAGGGCAACGTCATTGCACCCGAGATTTGGCGGGGAGATACGGATTACTTGATACCACGTGCGTGGATTTCAAGCGCCCGCTCGCCGAGTAGTGAGGATCTCCCAGAGGGCAGTTAATCCAACTGCTTAGAGCGCTGACTTCAACCAATGCGCAGACCGGGAGGTTGCCTGAAAAATTTCACTTGCGCACTCTGAGACCTGCACACAGTCGGCAATTCCGGTGACGCAGACGTTCAGTTTGACAATGTCAGCCATAGTGTCGCCGACCGCCTCAACGGTATAATCTGACAGTGCTGTGGTTGCGGGTGTCAATTTCTAAAACAGCGACGACGAAGCTTGTGCTTGCGAGATGCGACGTCGACTGACAAGTACTTCAATGTGGGTTGCGGGGGCTGGATTTGAACCAACGACCTTCAGGTTATGAGCGGCTTTAACCGTGAACAAATAGTGAAACAGCACAGAACATGAACGAGCATTTTTGATTTTTCAGTCCGTGCATTATGTGAACGTGCTAACACATGTAAGCACCTGCCAACTCTCGCGTTTTTGCTACCCATATGCTACACAATTGGCCGTCAGTCTTTTGCGGGTAGCAGGTCTTTCGACCTTCAGATTTTTTACCCCGCGACATTCTGGGTAGCATCTTGGGTAGCAGATCTGGGTAGCAAAGGCCAGCCCCTATGGCAGAACAATTTACTGACTTGATGTTGCGAAAGTTGACCTCCGACGGCGCCGACCGGCTGGAAGTCTGGGACGAGCGCATCTCCGGGTTTGGCATTCGTGTTTCGAAGGCCGGCACCAAGACGTTCATTCTGATTTATAGGCATCGCGGCCGGTCGCGTCGGCTGACGCTCGGGCGCTACCCGGTGCTGTCGCTGGCCGACGCCCGCGACAAAGCCATCGACGCTCTCAGGCAAGTCAATGTCGGCACCGATCCAATTCTGGAGGCCGAGAAGATCAATGATGCGTCTTATCAGTTCGATGCCGTCGTCGACGATTATGTCGAGCGGCACTGCAAGATCCACAACAGGCCGAGCACGGCGCGGGAAAGCGAGCGGGCGCTGAAAAAGCATTTCGTGTCCGAGTGGGGCAAACGCGACATCCGTGACATCCAGCCGAACCACATCAACAAGATCCTCGACACGCTCATCGACAACGGCACGCCGAGCGAAGCCAACCATGCCCTCGGCGTCGTCAAGACACTGTTCCGTTGGTGTGTTGACCGCGACATGTTGGCGGTTTCGCCGTGTCAAAAAGTGCGCAAGCCCGCCAAGCACAATTCGCGTAATCGGGTGTTGACCGACGTCGAGTTGGTCAAGGTCTGGCGCGCGTTCGAAGCGGAGGGTTATCCGTTCGGCTATATGGGCAAGCTGCTGGTGCTGACCGGACAGCGCCGCGGTGAAGTCACCGAAATGCGCTGGAGCCAAATCGACGAGGCGCGACAGACCTGGACGATCCCGGCGACACTCGCCAAAAACAACCGCGAACATGTCTTGCCGCTAACTGATGCTGCAATGGCCATTCTCAGATCTGTCCCGCGTCTCAGTGATGAGCGCGTATTCCCGGCCCGTAACAATGACGCAAATGCTATCAGCGGCTTTACGCGCGCCAAGCTCAGATTTGACAAACTGTCGGGCGTCACAGAGTGGACCATTCACGACCTGCGTCGCACCGTCGCGACAGGTCTCGCTATGCTCGGCGTCGCGCCTCACGTCATTGAGCGTGTCCTCAATCACGTGTCAGGCACATTCGCCGGCGTCGCAGGGGTCTACAATCGGTTCCAGTACCAGGATGAGATGCGGGCAGCGCTTGTGCTTTGGGAGCGACATATCAATACTTTGGTGGTCAGAGAGCGACCATAAGTTGATGACTCGGGTAATTGGCGACCGCGAAAATTATTAAGGAAAATTCGGAGACAGATGTGATTGTTCAAAAAATTGACACCTATGCGGAGTTTTGGCGGAACGTTGTGACGCCCGATTTCAATGAGTCCCAGGCACAGATCGATGACTTGCGGCGCGCATTCCATGTCGCAATATCGCTTTTCCATATGAGCGACTGGGTCTATTGGGATAACGAAGCATACGTGAAATCGAACTTCACATTTCTGGACAGGCATGGCGTTGCAACGCCGGTTAGCAGTGAAGCAGAATTCGCGAATTCTCTCCGTGATCTGCATCGTGATTTTGAGCTTATCAGAGGCATCGCAAATTCTGCAAAACACTTAAAACTGAAGCATGCGACAAAGGCTCATCATTCGCACGCGCCATCTAATGCGGCCAATACGGTTGTGCAGAGTACCGGGTGTGGACAGGGCGGATATGGGGCGGGTCCGTATAGAGGCACGCCGCGTGTCATGCTCGAGGGGCCGAACGGCAATGATCTTGAGTATTCAGATCTAGTAAAATCAGTTCACAGTATGTGGCTGGCGTTAGCTGCCGAACGGGGTTGGTCGCTCTGATTGCACAAGGAAGGCAACCTGACGAGGCAGCTGCAAAATGGGCGACTGGTGAGGTCTGGGCAAATGGGCGTCGGCCTTGCAATCGACTTGCTAGCACCTATCTAGCCAAGAGAGGTCGGCGTCGCCCTGTGTTCATTTGGGTGCTTCTCGACCTCGCACCGGCAACCTTCAAAGGCGCGAGCACCCCATGACTCTGCCCCCACGCATTCTGACCCGCCGTCACCTTCGCGAACTGATCCCGTACACACCGCAACATATTCAGCGTTTGGAAAAGGCCGGAAAATTTCCGCGGCGCATCCAGCTTGGGCCCAATCGCGTGGGTTGGGTCGCCACTGAAATCGATGCCTGGCTGGCTGAGCGCATTGCGCAACGCGACGCACAAGCCAAAGCGGCGTGACGCTCACATGCGCACGCTCGTTGTAGCATCGGCCAAAGGCGGCGTCGGCAAGACGACATTGGCCACCGCGCTCGCCGTCGAAGCGGCAAAGACGCAACGCGTTGCTGTAATCGATCTCGATCCGCAACAGTCTGCGGCGCGTTTTCTCGATCTTCGCAACATGGTCTATCCGCGTCTTGTTACCGATGTCACCGATCTTGCGGAAGCACTCGACCTGCTTGCCGAGGACGGCGTCGGGTTGGTGGTTATCGACACGGCACCGGCCTCATTATCAAACTTGGTGCCTGCCGTCGCAGCAGCCGATCTTGTCTTGGTGCCGGTGCGGCCATCACCGCTCGACGTCGAAGCGAGCGACGTCATGGTCGAGCTCATCCGGAAAGGCGGCCGACCGTTTGCCTTTGTCATCAATGGCGCGTCGCCTGGTTCTATCCTGGTCGAAGGCACACGCAAGATGCTGGCCGAGCACGGGCCAGTCCTGGCAACGACCATTACACACATCGATGCGCATCCGATCGCCATGATCCGAGGCCGCTCGGCCGCGGAAATCGACAAATCCGGACTATGCACTCGGGAATTGTCGGCGTTGTGGAGTGAGATTTCGGGGCGGCTCGCGTCGCCGAAAGCCAAACACAAACGCGGTCGCCCATGAAGAAAGCCACAGCCATGGACTTCGATCCAATTTCCATCGCCGAACTCAAGAAGCGTCATCGCCGCGCCAAGGCGGCGACACTCGATGAGCGGTTGGCGCAGGAAAAGCGCACAGCGGCACCCAACGATGGCCGCCGACTGCGTACTGGTAGCCGCAGCGTTCAATTTAACGTGCGCATCAGCCCGGAGCGCAAGGAACAAATCTATGCGCACGCAAAGGCGCGCGGCGTGTCGCTGACGGACGCGATCGAAGAGGCCATAGCGCGGTTGGTCGGCGATGAAACTCCGTGAGGCTGCACTATGCAATTGTTGGTTGCCCGTGCCGGAATGCTGGCGTCGCTGTTGCTGCTCGGCGTCTCGGCGTTCATGAACTGGCGCTTTGGCCTGTCGCTTGGCCGGAACGACATCGACCAGTGGATATTCGGGGCAGCAAGTATTGGCGCTGACGCACTCAAGGCAGCGGCGCCGTTCTATATTTGGGCAGCGTGGCACGCCCGTCGTTGGGTTGTCACAATCGCAGCAGTCCTTTTGTGGAGCGTCTGTTCATTTTATGCCGTGGTGTCCGCTTTGGGTTTCGCCGCAGTGTCGCGCGCAGAAGTCGCGGGTATGGCGGTGGGGAAGCAGGACACACTTGCCGGATTGAAAACGGATCTCGTTCGGAAAGAAGTGCAGCGCCGTCAACTCGGCATGCACGAGCCAGCACGTGTGCTTAGATTGAGGCTCGACGCGCAACGCCAGAACGCGCGCTGGTCGGCATCGAAGGACTGTCGCGACATTACTCTGAAAGAGACGCGCGCATTCTGTGACGGCATAAATGTACTGACAGAGCAGCATGCAAAATCCGAAGAAGCGGAGAAGCTCGACGCCCAGATTGCCGGGTTGCGTGACCGAATTGCGCTGTTGGCAGTGTCGGCCGGACAAGATCGTGGCGATGCCCAGGCAGGTTTGTTGTCACAGCTGTCGGGCGCGACTTTTGATAAAATTCAGATGGCCCTTACGCTACTGGTGGTAGCCTTGGTCGAACTCGGCAGTGGACTCGGTCTATTCGTCGCGTCGCGCTATGCTGACTTGATCGAACGCAAACCCGAATCGCAACCGGCGCCGGGAACCGATCCGATAGTGGCGATATCGGTGCCAAAAGGGGACGTCGCACAATTCGTGCTCCTGCAAATGGAGGAACGTCTAGATGCAGTCGTCGATCTTGCCGCAGTGTATGGCTTTTATAGCGTCTGGTGCGGCAACAAGAATTGCGCACCCCTTTCCGTCGAACTCTTTGTCTGGGCGTTCCGGCATCTCGGCCATGAGGTCGGCTACGATGTCGAAGACTGCGACGGCACGACGGTGTGCAGTGGCCTTGTCCTGACGGAACCAGCACGGTTCGACGCCGCCGCCTGAAGCGGTGGCGGGTCGCCGTTGACGGCTTCGCGCTACCGCACATCGTCACCCCTGGATGATGTCGTTTGGGTGAGCGCAGTCGTTCCGGAGCCGCGCATCTACCGCCCACCATGCGCTGAGCGCGGCAGTCAACGTGCGCGTACTACTAAGTACTTATCGTCGCGGTCGAGCGCGCCACGGCTCGAACGTTGACGGTCGCGCGGTGCATGGGATGCTTGTATGTCGCTGCCGCCTTTAACCAACGATGACCGAATATTGTTATAAAAAAGCCCCGATCCAGCGTGGATCGGGGGAGCATGACATGCTCAGACTTTGCTCGCGAACCGAACGAGCGCCTCGTAGTATGTGCGTGTGACATTCAGAGCCTGGAGACCAACCGGTGTGATCCGGAAGAGCTTCAAAGGTGGCGCTGATGGCTGCTTTACTTCGCCAGTTTTCTCGAGGTGACCGGATTTCGTGAGAAGTCCGATTGCTCGATAGATGGGCGGATACATGGCCCACACTGGATGACCTGGGAACAGGTGTTGAAGAATGGCTCGCCCGGAACTGGGTTCGACACGCTTCGCGAAGAGACACAAGACGAGGAAGTGCGTGCGTGCGAGCGGTGGTTCATCAAGAAGAGAAGCGGCGTCCTCTCCTCGATTTCCGTTCGACGTGACGTCGTGTTTGGGCACGGCGGCCTCTCTGGAAAGAGTGAAGCCGAGGTCGCAGTGAGACCTCCCTGAGCTCGAACAA
>JAYSUN010000642.1:0-8020 GCA_043719045.1 Hyphomicrobiaceae bacterium
CGGACGGCAAAGCCGACAACAACAACGCCAATCTCTTTGGCGTCACGACATTCATTGACGCCTTCGACGGCTACATCGAAGCGGGCTACGGCTTCATTCAAGGCACCGGCATTCAGGACGGACTTAATGAGCATTACCTGACCGCCGCATATACCCGGCGCTACGCCCACACCTTGTCAAACTCGACCCGCGTATTCGCGAACTTCGGAGACGACAACGGCAACGGCAATGGCGGCGACGGCTTGGCAATCATTTCCGAGAACAGCCTCATCACGTGGCTGCCGAGCACGCTGTTGCCTTACGCCAACTTCTTCGTCGGCTTTGGCGACCCCAAGCCGCTCGTCGATGGCAACAACGCCGGCATCCTAAAAAACGTCGGCATCAATTTCGAGACTGACGCCTTGACCGGCTATCCGAAACTCGACGACACAGCGTCCAACGCCTGGGGCGGCGCGATCGGCGTGCAGTATCTCTTCAATCTCGATCAGCAGATCGTCTTTGAAGTGGCGACAGTTCAGCCCTTCGAGAACGACGGCATCGGCACTGCGTTCGCGCAGTACGCCTTCGGCGCGCGTTATCAAATCCCGATCAACCGGGCCTGGCTGTTCCGGGCCGACGCCACGTATCAACTCATCGATGGCGCGGAAGACAACTTCGGGATTCGCACGGAGTTAAGAAGGAAGTTTTGAGGGGGGGGTTGCCGAGCCCGGATGTCGACCAACTTCACTTTGAATCAGAATCGGCAACTTTTGAGTCCTCTGCAAACTGTTGCTTGCGGCGCTCCACACATGCAGTCGCATAGTTCTGGAATGCAATTTTCGTTTCCTCGGGCGTGACTGTCAGAGAACACAGCGCATCGTGCCCGATGAACGAGAGGCCGTCTAGCAACACACATGATGCCAACTGTTCGGCATCCCGTGCTGCTGCCACAACCTCGGAGGAATGAGATGCCAATTGGCCGTGAGAAAGCTCACCCCTGACTTTGTAGATTTTCTCGATGCGGGAGTTGTGGCGATCCCATGACATGAATGGCTCGGAACGCTTTTGCACGTCGGACTTGATCGCTTTAGACCCTGTCGGCAATAACAACCGTTCCACTGCCATCACGAGCAAGATCAGGCGGGACGATGCCGCCGTATCGCGCATAGCCAGGCCGAACCAATGCACGGCATCAATGAACCGATCGGCAAGAGGCGCTGGTCGCGTCAGGTGATACGCTTCGTTGATCGCCATACCCATAAGGTCGAAAAGGCGGCGCACGTCCGGCGCCGTTGTTTGTTTCCAGCTCTCGTCCCCCAAGGTCAGATCGCGCCCCTGAATTGAGTATGTGACATTCTCTATTGCCTCGTCCTTCAGGACGATGTGCGAGTGCCGATCGCTTTCGACCGCGATACCGCCCAGGGTCATGCGCTCCAACCGGCGCCCCCCGATCATCAATTGCAAGCAATCCAGTGCCGACCAAGCCATACGCTGCGCTAACTCGTACGACGGGCCTTCCTCACACTTCGAGACATGCACCTCTGCAAGCCAATCAAACGAGCGGTAATAGGCTTCGGCCGTTTTCGTTGTCGCTCGCGTTGGATCGTGTTTGGCGTCGATCGCGGAGAGGGCCAAGGCGATTTTTGGCCAGCGAGAGTCCCGTCGCCAGAATGTGACGGGGCCGATCTTCAAGCTATCGGGGTTTTTGGCCATGACGAGATGACATGGAATAAGGTGAGTGTAGTCGGCCAATCGCGCTGCTGAATGTGAAAGCGCAATATCAAATGCTAGTTTAGCCTGCTCGTCTGTCAGCGGCGCACCCTTTCTAACGAAGCGATCAATGATTTCATTCTTATAGGCCTCATAAATCTTCCGGAGGTCGATGCGTCCGGCTTGTACACTTTGGCGAACGGATTCGGCGCACACATCGTATAGCTGTTGTCCCGCTTCCTTGCCGCAAATCAGATCGCCTCCGCCGTTTGGGGCTGGTAGCGTCCAGAAGGCATCCATCTTGTCGTTGTTGAACACATCGAATTGCTTGGCGTTGAACGCTTGCTGGAAGCGGGCGGCTTCGTTTAGCGCAAACTCTATGGTGTCAACGGCGGACTTCATGTGCTGGCATCCGAATCAAGTGGGGCGCCGCATAGAATAGCTACTACTGCACGTCAGAAGGTCATCGAGGACAGAGATACTGTAATGTTTCTCGACCAACCCGCGCAAAAATCGTGCTCGTGTAGGGTGAAACAGGCTCGCGCTCCGCACTTCGCTTTTTCTGGCCCGCCTCCGGTAGGACGCCGTCATGCACTGCGACCTTGCGCCGGAACCTGCTGCCATGTTCGACGATGGGTCCCGCCTCTAACTTTCTGGGCGCGTCCGGCTCTCGTTCCAGCGTCATCCCCGCGTCGCGAAACGCGACGATGGCGAAGCCATCGCAGGCGGGGACCCAGCCAAGTGTCAGGGATAAGGACAGTGAGAGAGCGCACTTTTTCCACATCACGATTCAATTCTGCGCCACTGTCCAGCGATCGCTATTCTTTGCGCGTCAGATGCAGCGCGAGCGTCGGGCCGCACTCACCTGTGCCGTGCGGATGCTTGCCTGGATGGCCGACGGCTTCGCGATGCTCCGCATCGCCTCGGCCATGACGGGGCACGCGCGAGCGGCGACGGGATGACGTCGCTTACAAACAAAAATGGCAGTTGAGCATTCCTGCCCATCTGCCACGTACAATTCCGACTATATGAAAAACATACCACACCAGCGGTGCGCTGGCCAGACTTTTCTATGGTTAGCGACGCAATAAACGTTGCTTTTTTTTGTTAGCCAAACCGCCCTGCCCCTACCGCGGCCGCACAATCGCGGCGATCTCGATGTCGATCTCGTCATCGACCATCGACTGATAGTCCGTCATATTGAAAGCGCTGCGCTGGATGCGGGTCGTCGCAACAAATTCGCGTGCGCCGGCATCATGCTTAAGCGCCGCGTCATCGTGCGGCTTGAGACTGACTTTGAGCGTCACGGGCTTGGTGATGCCGTTGACGGTGATCTCGCCCGACACTTCTGCCGCTGTTTTCGAGTTTGGCCGCACAGTGAGGCTCTTAAAGGCAATAACCGGCGACGCTTTGACGTTAAAAAACGCCGCGCCCTTGAGTTCGCTATCGACGAGGGCTTCGCCGGTCGTGAGACTCGCGGCTGCGATCGACGCGCTGACTCTCGTCTTTTCGGGCGCGGCGTCGTCGTAATCGAGCGTACCGCTCACCTTTGTGAAGCGGCCATGCTGCGTTGAGTAAGCCATCTTGTAGACGAAGCGGACCTCAGTACGGCGCGGGTCAAATTCGAAGCGCTCCGCGCGTGCGGGTGGCGCGGCGGCGGCGATGAGTTCGGCGGCGAGGAGAACGATGAGCGCCGTTCGCACAGAGGCCTGCATCGCCCGGCCTTTCGCGGGCATTGCGTTTGTGGCGCTGTGCCGCGAGCGGCTGACCTGTGAACGACTGGGCTGTGAACGACTGGGAGTAATTTGAAACCAACCTGCATCAGGGCTTGCAATCACAGTTGAAGTGCTTCGGCGCGGAGGAAAACCTTCGCGCTTGGCGTGTTCCTCAACGCCAATCAGACGGGTCCCAATAGGCTGGGTTAGAGTGTCTACGACTCGTGAAACTGCGTCTTTCTCAGCCGATGCCTTGATGGCTATGACCCAAGCGGCTGCTGAAAATATGAGCGGCAGCAAGAGTACGCCAAGAAGTTCGACAAACGTTGCCGGCATTTTGCGTCCCCCATTCCGATTGCGCTTCGCATGCGCAGTCTCCCCAGCCGCAGTACGCGCTGTGAGAGTGGCGACAATGGGTTCGAGAAATACTCGCTTTCTTGTAATCACGCTGGCCATAGCCGGGAAATTCCGAATGCCAATTCCGGATTTAATAGGCAAGCGGAGGAACTGCAGTCGCAAAGACAAACGGCCCAGCGAGACTGTCGCCGGGCCGTGTCTTAGCCATTTCGCTTCACAACTAACCAAGCGCCCGCGCGAGTTGGCGGATATCCCGCTCTTCGATCATGGGATAAGCCTTGAGCTGATCCCAGATAAGCCGAGGCGGCACCCATCCCGAACGAGACCGTTCGAGTTGCTGGATTTCTCCGGACATCGTCTGGATCTTGACGTAGCGCACGACCACGGTTCCATCGGGCAGTTCGGCCGTGAATCGGAGTTCGATCTCCTCGGCGTCAGCGGCGCGTTCGCCCATCAGTACGCCGTCACCTGCAAAACTCAACCATCCGGGTAGCGGATCGCCGTTCGCCGAAGACACCGTCCAGTCGATGCCGTTGGGCAGACCCTCGCCCGACATCTTCACGATGAGCGTTTTGTTTTGCACCATCGATTCGATGACGATCTCTCCGTCAGTCGATCCTGCTGCGGAGCGAAGCGAGAAGCCGGTGAGCGCGTCGATCGCTACAGCATCGAGCCCAGTGATCCCTGACGAACGCGATGCGGCGTCAACGACGGTCTCGACGATGCCTTCACCCTCAATGAAGTCGACACCGCCAAGCCACGAAATCGTGTTGACGGTATGAACCACCGGCGGATCGAGACCCATGGGCTCGCGTCCGCCTTCTTCGAGCGCCTCGCCGGTATTGTTCTTGGCGCCTTCGCCGATAAATGCGCCGTTACCTGAGAGCCCGAATACGGTTTGCCGATTGGCAGCCGCATCTGCGGCCACCTCCACCGTAATCGATGCGGTTGCGAAACCCCCGTTGTCATCGCTGATGACGTATTTAATCGTGTCCGTACCTGCAAAGCCGGGTTTCGGCGTGTAGATAATCGAGCCGTCGGGCTTAATCGTCACCGAACCGTTGCCGGCGGCCGCAGCGACGATCACTATCTTGTCGCCATCGGGATCACTGTCATTTCCAAGCGGCTTGATCGTGACCGTTTGGTCCTCGCGCGTCGCAGCCGTGTCGTTGACGGCAACCGGTGCCGGATTCTTGACCGTGTAAGTAACTGTCGTATTCGTCGTCAATCCTCCGGCGTCCATGGCCGTAATGGTAACCGTATAGACGCCGTCCTTGTTTGGACCGCCCTGAGACGCGTTATCTTTAAGTGTTCCCGTTATGACGCCGGTTACCGGATCGATCTTCAATCCCGGCGGCAGGCCAGTTGCCGCAAACGTCAGCGGTTTACCTTCCGGATCGCGGAAGTAATCGCCGGCGTTGATTGGAGCCGGACTCTTACTGTCAAACGTGCTAACATCTGGAATGATGTTGAGTGGATCCGCAGTAGGTTTCGGATTTTCCGGTGTCCCGGGATCCTTCGGATTAACAGTTACGGGTGCATCGTTTACACCCTCGACGGTAATCACGAGTGTTGCGGTGGCCGTGCCGCCGTTGCCGTCGGAGATCGTATAGTTGATTGTCTCTATTTCTGTCTCACCTGCCCCGAGGTTGTTGTAGGATGTGCCAGGATTAAAGCTGTAGGAACCATCGGCGTTCAACGTCAGCACGCCGCCGCCAGCAACCGTGAACGGCGTCCCGAGGGTAATTGGCGACGTGCCCTGAGCCGCTGCGGTAACGGTCACCGCATCGCTATCGGGCAACGTGTCCGCGTCACCAGTCAGTACGTCAGTCATCACGTTGCCCGCAATTGCAGGATCGTCTTCAGATGCCGTTGCTGTGTCGTTCACCGCTACAGGCGCAAGGTTGACGAACGAGAAGGCAACATATGTGGTGGTGCTGGCGCCATTAACATCAGTCGCAGTCACCGGCACGATGTAGGTGCCAGTGGGTTCGCCTGGCGTTGAACCTTGAGAGGCGTTGGCGGCCGGTGTTCCCGAGAATTCCCCCGTGACCGGGTTAAACGTGATGCCAGGTGGTAGCGCAGTCTGATCGACCTTGAGCGTAAGCGGTCTCGTCTGATCGGGATCGCCGAAGGCCGCGCCCACCGTGAACGGCGCAATCGCAGCGCCATCGCTGCCGGAGACCGGAGCGAGGCCGGGTTGCGCCGCGAGGCCGCCAGGTCGTCCCACACTCACCGTGACAGTTGCTGTGACCACGCCGCCGTTGCCGTCGGACACAGTATAACTGAACGTATCCGTGCCAATGAAGCCAGTAGACGGCGTGTAGGAAATGGTGCCATCGCGATTGATCACCACCGAGCCGTGGGCCGGATCGCTGGCGCCCGTCACGGAGAGCGTGTCTCCATCCGGATCGAGATCGTTAGCGAGCACGCCGATGGTGACCGGCTGATCACGATTGGCACTCGCAGTATCTACGTGTGCGAGCGGCGACGGGTTGGTTGGTGTCAGGATCAGCGTCATCGACACCTGGTTACCATCGGGATCAGTGGCGGTGATGATGACGTTGTACGGCCCCTCAGCAGACGCGCCAGGCTGCACGGTTCCCGTGACGATGCCGGTGTTAGGTTCGATCGCGAGGCCAACGGGCAGACCCGTGGCCGTGAACGTCAACGGCTGACCGGCAGGATCGGTGAACATGGGTCCCATATTGATGGCCGCAATCGGCGCACCATCTTGCGGTGACTGCGTGATGCTGGCGATTGGTGTCTTAGGCGCACCTGCAAGCGGCGTACCGACCGCGATGGTGACGGTCGCTATATCGGTCCCGCCTTCGCCGTCGGAGACGGTGTAAGTCAGCGTTTCAGTGCCAACAAAACCCGCGTTTGGCGTGTAGGTCAGCGTGCCATCTGGATTGACGGTGACGGTGCCGTGTGCGGGGGTTGAGACATGTGAAATCGACAGCGTGTCGCCATCGGGATCGCTGTCGTTCGCGAGCGGCGCAATTGTGACCGGCGTATCGGCAGGCGTTTGCACGCCATCGTTGCTTGCGATTGGCGCCGGGTTGGCGACACCAAGCACGAACGTGGTCGAGAACTGGTTGCCGTCCGGATCGAGAGCGGTCACCGTGACGGAATATGGTCCATCCACCGAAGCATCGGGCTCCAGCGTTCCGCTGATCACACCGGTCGACGGATCGATAACGAGGCCCGGCGGCAAGCCGGTGGCCGAGAACGCAAGCGGTCCCCCGTTCGGATCGCTGAAGAGACCTCCGGCGTTGATTGCTGTGATCGGCGCGGCGTCCGTGCCCGTCTGCGGCGCGACACCACCGGCTACAACAGGCGCATCCGCGGGCGGCGCACCGACCGTGATCGTGATCGTTGCCGTCGTGGTGCCGCCTTCACCGTCGGAGACTGTGTACGTCAGCGTCTCCGTGCCAACGAAGCCAGCGTTCGGGATGTAGCTGATGGTGCCGTCCGGATTGATCGCCGCCGTGCCGTTGGCGGGCGGCGTGATTGCGGTCACGCTCAAAGGATCGTGGTCCGGATCGGTGTCGTTGGCAATCGGCGCGAAAGTGACGGGCGTATCAACCAGTGTCGTGACCTTATCGTCCGCAGCTGACGGCGGCGGATTGGTAACACCAATTTGCAGCGCAATGGTCGCCGTCTCCCCGCCGGGCGCCGTTGCAGTGATCATCACGGTGTACGGACCGGCAACAGATGCTTCGCTGGCAGGCGTGCCGGTGATGAGGCCGGTCACCGGATCGATCGAGAGACCTTCTGGCAAGTTGGTGGCCGTGTATGTGAGCGGCGCACCCGTAGGGTTGTTGAACCCAGCAGTAGTATCGATGGGCGTAATGGTCGTGCCTTCAACGCCGGTCCGCGGTGGGATAGGTCCGAACGCGACGGGAGCGTCGTTGGCGCCTGAAACAGTGACCGTGATGGTGGCTTCAGCAGTGCCGCCGTTGCCGTCGGAGACGCGATAGGTGATCGTGGTCTCGCGCGTATTGCCAGCCGCCAGGTTGTCGAAGTCGCGGCCCGGATCGAAGCTCCACGATCCATCCGCGTTCAGCTTAAACGTGCCGCCCACCGAGCCGGCAACGGGTTCGCCAACAAGCGATGGATCGCCATTCACTGCGGCAACCGTCAGCGTGTCGGTATCAGCGCCGCCATCGGCATCGTTAGTGAGCACATCACCCGATGCGGCTGGGCCATCTTCAGACACAGCGCCCGTATCATCGGTGGCAACAGGGGCCGGATTG
>JAYSUN010000643.1:0-2876 GCA_043719045.1 Hyphomicrobiaceae bacterium
TTCAGCGGGATCGGGCCATAAACGCCACCGGCATCAACCCGCGTCCGGTTTGCCGGGATCACATCGACTTCACCGTTGCCGTAGATGACGCGAACTTCGAACAAAGTAATCGCTTCGTCTTTGACGTTGACGCGGATGTTGCGGAAACCGCCTTCATTCTTACCAACAACGATTTTGTCGTTGCGGTCGATCGTGAAGCCAGCAGTTTGCGCGCCAAGCATCACGAAGCCCTGATTGTACTTCTTGCCCTCACCTTGCGGCCCAAGCCAGCCTTCTGCATATTGGCCGTAGACTTCAATGTATGCGCGGCCCTTGAAGTTTGGCTTCGAGTTATAGATCAGCTGGATTTCTTTGATAAACCGATCACCTTTCAAATCGATCCAACGCGTGCGTGAATTGGCCTTCACGTCAGCATTGAAGGCGACTTCATCGGCGTCACCGCTGGCATACACGACCTTCATCGAACGGATGAAAATGTCGGTATCCAAAACACGCATGCGGATCTTGTCAAACTTACCAATTTCGGCACCAACGCGAACGACATCGCGATCAACGCCGAAGCCGACGGTTTGGGTGCCAAACAAAACGTCTCCTGATTCAGTCTGCTCGCCCGGTTTCAATTCAGCTTTTTTGGGTGCTGTTGGTGATGCGAGGATCGGGGCGGCAATCGCTGGCGTCGGAGATGAACTGGAGGCTTGGCGCGTTGCGCGGGCGCCGTCCGAACTCTGCAGTCCGTAAATTTCCAGAATGGTAGGGCTCGACGCGCGCGAAGGTTTGAACGACAGGTTCACGCGATCGACAAAGCGCCCGCTATCGACCTGATTGATCGCCCGTGTCCGATCATTTGGGTTCATGGTGATGGGCCGACGCTCATTGTGCGAAGGCGCGCCAACATAGACGACTTCGACATTGCTCAACTCGATGGCGGCATCTTTGGCCACCAAGCGGACGGCCTTGTAGTTGCCCTTCGCCGACGACACGTCGATGGAGTCACTGTCCTTACCATTGGTGGTGATCGGCTTCGAGCCAAGCAGAATCCACTGATCTTGCGCCATTGCCGCCGTTGAGGCGCACATCGCTAGCGCCGCCGCGCCAACGATCATTAGACTTCGCATCATTATCATACTCCACGTTGACCGATCGCCGCGGCACCCCAACGACAATCACAAAACAGGGGCTTCTCTCCCTGAGTCCGCCCCTCTCGCGTCGCCGTGACGCCCGGGTCGCACCCATTGGACCGATGTTATCCAATTGTGCTCCAAAATGCTACACTCCGATAGATGTGTTGCAGCAACACTTGTCAGGCATATCAGTGCGCAACAATCGGCCCTCCGTGTCATCCACAAGTAAAATTCAACTCAGCCTAGGTCTTAGCTGACGAATCAGCCTCCCCTTGCAGCAGAAATCTCGGGCTCTCGGCCCACCTGTTCAGTTCTTGCGGAGAACGATCTATGGCGAATTTCACCACCCATATTGCCGTTGGGACGATTGTCAGCGGGGGGCTCGCGACACTGACTCTGGCCGCTGATGTTGTGGCACCTGAAAACTTGATTGCGGTGACCATGGCCGGAGTTCTTGGGTCAGTGTTACCTGACATTGATTTAAAGGATTCGCGCCCCAGCCAGGCGATGTTCTCGGGTCTCGCGATCTTTTTTTCGTTCGCGGTCTTGTTTTCTGCGGCGGAGCATCTGTCGATTGCAGAAATGCTGATTGCTTGGTTCGGCACTCTGGCCTTCGTCCGCTACGGCGCCAAGGCGATCTTCCATAACCTCAGCTATCACCGTGGTATTTGGCACTCGGTCCTCGCGGCTGTATTTTGCTCATGCGTGACGGCGGTCGTCTATTACTACTTGCTGCGCCGCCCCGATGGTGTGGCGTGGCTCGCCGCTGGCTTCATGTTTATCGGTTTCATGACACATCTAATTTTGGACGAAATCTACTCCGTTGACGTCATGGACATCCGGATCAAGTCTTCGTTCGGAACCGCTGTGAAGTTGATCGATACAAACCGATGGGGTCACACGCTCGCCATGGCCGTTGCCACGGGATTGGTGCTGCTGGCTGTGCCGCCGACCAAGACCTTTGCGTCGGGCATCTCATCACAGGCGATGTGGGCGGGACTGCAGAAAAAACTGTTGCCGGTAGAGCGCGACAAGTGGTTCGGTGTGGATTGGAAAACCGTGGTTGCCCGCGCCTCGCAGCTGCGCCCAGCGTCGCCATCGGCCACGCCGGTGATTGCGCCAGCCAACAGCCCGATGACCACTGGGGCCTTGCCGGACACCCCAAGGCCCATAGTGAAAGAGTAACGAAATCAATCGGTTTACGATACTCGAAGCGGCTTCTCTCGGCTGGCGAGTCTTGCTTTCACGGATGTAAGGCTGGCCATCGCCTGAAGCGGTGCCAGGTAACAGGTGGTGATCGTCCCCATGCATGGCGCCAACTCGGGTGCCACGCGGGTCGGCCGACATACTTGTGGCGAGCCGGCCGCCACGTTCGGAGACTGGGCCGAACGCGGGTCAGGCGTATACAATTCGGTGTCACTGCTTTTGAGGTGATGCCGACGTTGGTGTAGCAGCTGCAGGTCTTGCAGGTCGCGGAACCGTTGCAAAATAAGCCGCCAGCGCTTGAACCTGATCCTCGTCCAGTGATTGCGCCACCGACATCATGGCTTGGTTTGGCCGCTGGCCGGCTTTGTAGTAGCCCATCGTCTCGACAAAGACATCCGCAGTCCAACCCACGATGCTCGGGATTCCATTATCAACGCCATCGATACGGTGGCAGGTGACGCATTCACGGCCAAGATGCTGGCCGTAGGATCTGAGTTTGGCATCGTCCATTTGCGCGTGGGCTATGGTTGCGATCGTGGCCAGCACACT
>JAYSUN010000644.1:0-2869 GCA_043719045.1 Hyphomicrobiaceae bacterium
GGAGCGCTGCACGCGCTTGAACCCGGGCATTCGAAGTCGATGATGATCGCCTTCATTGTCGCCGTGCATGGCACAGCGCGGCAGGCGGCTTTGCTCGCACTATCGGCGACGCTCGGGCACACGATTGTGGTCTGGGCGCTTGGGTGATGCCGGCGTGCTTGAACGCGCAGAGCCCTGGTTGTTGGTGCTCGGCGGCTTCTTGCTGATCGGTCTATCATTCAGCATTCTCAGTCGATTGGTGCCGGACTCGACGAGGGCAAACCACCATCATGATCATGGCGGCGATCACGGGCACTCCCACGATCATCCACATGGGCACGAGCACAAGCTTGCACACAAATCGCTTGGCGCATTCGCTGACGAAGATGCCCACGCGGCGCACCATGCGACCGAAATCAAATCCCAGTTCACTGGAAGGGCCGGCACTGTCACCAACCGTGAGATTGCGTGGTTCGGCTTCACAGGCGGGCTGCTGCCATGCCCGGCCGCATTCGCCGTCCTGCTCGCGTGTCTGCATCAAAAGGCGTACGGCCTCGGTATCGTGATGGTCGCCGCATTCAGTATCGGTCTGGCGGCCATGATGGTGGCGGTCGGTGTCGCGGCCGCCTGGGGTCTGACGGCAATCAAGAGTAAAACCGGCGCGTTCGACCGGTTCGCGCGTGCCGCGCCCTATGTCTCGGCGGCCGTGGTGTTCATCATCGGCGTGTATGCCGTGGCACAAGGTCTGCGGGCCTTCGGCCTGATGTGAGGGAAGGGGGAGGACCTGCAAAGTTGAGGCCTCATTGACGGGACAGAGGGAATACAATATGTGCGCGACATCAGGAGAAACCGATTTGCTGGCGACTGCAGCACATTACGTTCAGCGCTTTGATGGCGCAATTGCGCGCGCAATGACGATGGTTGTCGTGGCTGCAGCATTGATGTGCAATCTCGTCGCCGGCAGTTACTCCGGCATCGTTCACGCCCACGAACACGCGCATGAGCACACCCATACGCAAGCCGCTCATCACCACCACGACGACGAAGATGACGTCGATGGAGCTGACGGCGGCGGATCAGGTGCCGTGGCGCCGAGTGCAAACGGCGGAAATTCAAACCAGACCCATGATCATCCTGCTGAGCTCGTGCTGTGCCTGATGGCGTCGATGTCCTGCGCGCCATGGCGTGGTCATCGATCACAAACTCAGTCGCGGCACCCGGCTGTCGCCGTCTATGAATTTGGCCCAACTGAGCGGCCACCGCGCCGCGTTTGACAGTGCCCCGCGCGAAACGCATCCGGCACCCAAACTCTCCGCTCGTCCATCCCCGACGAAATGCACGCTGCCGCGTGTGAGCCGCGAACGCACGCGCTCGCGCCGAAGGTGTCACCATAGCGAGACAAAGACATGCACCACCGAACGTGGCCTGCCGTCCTGGCAGCCGCCGTATTCGCCCTGTTGCCGATGCTGCTCTCAACAGCAGCATCGGCACACGGACTACCGGCGGCAGGCCGCGATTGCATGGCGACGTCCAAGTGGGTGCCGTCATGCGAAATTTCCTTCTGTCTGTCCCCTGGCCCGTATATCAAGGACCCGCATACACAGGCGCTAACCGAGCAAGGAACAGTCAGATGATGAAGCGCGTCAGATCTGAGCTCGGCAGTTGTCGCGGTGGCTACACGCGCTGAACAAACTTTACAGGAGCCAATACCTTGAACAGCCCCTCATCGAACCGGCGTCGCTTTGGACTCGGCCTCGTGGCCGTGACCGCGTCATTGACAGCTTCACCGCAGATATGGGCATCGACCAGTCCATTAATCAAAGTGGCGCGCAGTGCGGGCTGCGGATGTTGCCTGTTGTGGGGCCGGCACCTCGAAGCCAACGGCTTCAAGGTCGAAATGACCGAGCGGAAAGACATGGCCGCTTACAAGGCCAGTCTCGGTGTCACCAGCGCACTCGAGTCGTGCCACACCGGCGTGATCGACGGCTATGTTATCGAGGGTCACGTGCCCGCTGACGCGATCAGGCGACTTCTGGCGCAGAGGCCGGATGCCATCGGACTATCAGTTCCTGGCATGCCGATCGGATCGCCCGGCATGGAAGGCGGCACGCCGGAGGTTTACGAGGTCATCCTGTTCAGCAAGTCCGGCACAGCATCGTTCGGGCGCTGGAAGGGTAGCGCCGCCGTTTGAGTCGACATGACATGCCGACCATAACGAACACGATGCACCCGAACGCGTCTCTGGTTGCGGCCATCCGGGACGACGGCTTCGTTGTTGAAACTGGACCAGGCATGGCGTCCATGCTCGGGATGGATTTGGGTTCATTGTCGTGGGAGCAGTTCAAACGCAGCTGGGAGCGGCTTTCGCTCGACACTTATATGGCGGATGGCGGGCGCTACCGCCGGCGGCGACACAGCGTTTATGCCGTTCACGACGACGCGATCGAATTGGCGCCTCATCAGGCCCATTTCCAAGGCCTCGATTTCAACGCATTGAACGGCGGCATCCAACGCTGGTTCGAACCGATCGAATCGGTCGTCGCGACGGGCGATGCCCTGCAGCGCATTCTGCAATTCGCGACAGCGCAATTCTCAGCTCTCGCACCGTCAGCGCTGCGCTGGAAGATCGAAGTCCATCAATTCCGGATCGAGGCATCGTCTGATGCGGCCGGCAAGCCGACACCGGAGGGCATGCATCGCGACGGCGTCGATTTCGTGCTGGTCCTGCTGGTCGACCGGTATAACGTGACCAGTGGAACGACCCAACTCTCAGATGCAGATCGCAAACCGATCGGTGAGTTCACACTAACCCGAAGTTCCCCGGACTGAATAGCGAACACGCCCCGCTTTCCTGATGCGCTTCAAACAGTTCCGTGAAATCTGACGCCCG
>JAYSUN010000645.1:0-7964 GCA_043719045.1 Hyphomicrobiaceae bacterium
GGAACTGCTACGTGAGGGCAGGCGCATTGGATCGCGAGACCTTGCCGTCAGCCCGTTAGACCAGCATGCGAACGGGATCTTCGATGTAGGATCTGAAGGCGTTGAGCAACTCAGCACCCAGGGCCCCGTCAACAGCGCGATGATCGCATGACAGTGTGCAGTTCATGACGGTCGCGACTTCGACCTTGTCGCCGATGACAACGGGTTGCTTGAGACCCGCGCCAACCGCGAGGATGGTCGCATGCGGCGGGTTGATCACAGCATCAAACGACGTGATGCCATACATGCCCAGATTGGAAATAGAAGTGGTGCCGCCCTGGTATTCATGCGGTGCGAGGCGACGTTTACGCGCCCGCTCGGCAAGGTCTTTCATCTCGTTGGAAATCTCACCCAGCGTCTTCAGTTCGGCGTGCTTGATGATCGGGGTGAACAGGCCGCCCTCAACCGAAACCGCGACACCAACATCGGAATGACGATGGCGGAGCATACCGCCTTCGGTCCAGGTGGCGTTTGCCGCGGGGACACGCTGCAAGGCGAGCGCAAGGGCTTTGATAATGAAATCATTGACCGAGAGTTTGTAGGCCTTCGGTCCGTCCTTTGGGCTTGCAGCATTGATGCGCTCGCGTGCACGCAACAGCTCATCCAGCCGGCAATCAAGCGACAGATAGAAGTGCGGCACGGTCTGCTTGGACTGCGTGATGCGCTGCGCGATGATCTTGCGCATGCCATCGTGCGGGATGACCTCGTAGGTGTCCTTGGCGAACAGTGCTAAAATCCTGTCGTCGGCCATCGGTTGGGCGAGGGCCACCGCTTGGCCACCCACTGTGGTCGCGGGCACCGAGGCAGGTTTCGGTTGCAACCTCGAGCCCCCCGAAGCGCGTGCCGCTTCGACATCGCGTTGCACGACGCGGCCATGCGGGCCAGAGCCCTTAATCGCGGCGACATCGATGCTGGCTTGTTGGGCAAGCCGCTTGGCGAGGGGCGATGCGAACACGCGCGCGCCAGCCGAGCTTGCAACAGATTGAGCAGTGGCACTCATAACGGAAACTCCTGAGGCGGGCGCTGACGCGGGGCGCAACGGGATGACGGGGGCCAAAATCGCAGCCGGCGCTGATGGCGGAGGTGCGGATTTGGCGGTTATTGTCGGCGCTGTTCCGGCGACCTCGCCTTCGGCCAGAACGATAGCGATCGGGGTGTTGACTTTGACACCCTCTGTACCGGCTGCGACTAAGATCTGGCCGATGATGCCATCATCAATGGCCTCGACCTCCATCGTGGCTTTGTCGGTCTCGATTTCGGCGATGACTTTGCCAGGCTTCACGACGTCACCGACTTTGACGAGCCATTTGGCAAGTTTGCCCTCTTCCATGGTCGGGGACAATGCAGGCATCAAAATGGACGTGGGCATGGGGGCAACCAAATGACGGAGCGGACGTGGAGGATGGCCAAAGTCGACGGGCCAGCTCACGTTTAACACCGTGTCGTGTGAACACAAACAGGGTCGATTTTTGGTCTCGGAGTGGCGCCATGCCTGTCGATCGTTCGCCGCGTGGCCGGGCGATCTGAACCAAACCGCGCTGTGGATGGGAACTGGGACGAGGCCATCCACACCGTTGGGAATGCTCCGCTACCACCGCGGTTGCGTCTGCAAGACATCGTCCGAATGCGATCTATCGGCCACAGCAGGGGGCAAAGGCAGCGAAAATCTTTGTTTCTTTCCAATCGGTTCCGTCACAAAAGCGGCAGTTAACATCTCGTTTACCGAAGCAGCCCAGCGTCGCAGTCAAGGCCTTTGCTCGCGTTGAGTCGGGGCCGATCAGATTGACAGGTTGATGGCTATCGAGGCGCAACGTCGCCCGCCCAAGTTATCGGGCGTCATCAACCAGAGCCAGCGCAACGCGCATGCAGCGAGCACGGGGACGACGATGTCGGTTTCGAACCAGACAGGCCAGAGTTCCGCTAAGCCGGGGGCCGCCCAGGACGATATGCGCGATTTGTTGCGTGAATTGGCAGTGCAGATCAAAGGCCAGATCGCCGACGTTGACCGCCGCCACAGCGACGCCATGCGTGAGATGGAAGCGCGGATGCAACCAGCCGTCCGACAGTCAACCAGCGCGCATGCGACCGTGGCGATGGCGGGCGCAGCGGATGCCCTCGAGCCTTGGGACACGGCAAGTGCTGAAATGTTGACCCGCATCTACGAGGCTGATGGCGCGGACGGGCCAGCGCATGAAGCCAACTCGACGCCGCCGACGGTGTTCTTCTCGGATCCACCGGTGCCCCAGCACGGGCCCGTAAACCCCGCGCCAAAGCTGCAACCGGGAGCGTCGGCGCCGTTGCCCGCCAAACCTTCGATACCGACTGTGGAATTGCGGCAGCAGGCCGTGAAACAAACGTCTGAGCGCCAAGGCATGCAGCCTGGCTCTCAACACTCCGCCACAGGTCTTCCATCACCGCAGGGCCGCGTGGCATCAGCTATGGTCGCAACGCCAGCGCCGTCAGTTGAGGCGCCAACAGAGCTGCTGGCAAGACTTGCGTCGGATCGCGCCTGGCTTGATGGCCGCCTCACCGCTATCGCTTCGCGTGTCGAACAGTCGCTGATCGGTTTTGACCCGTCGGCGCATTTGTCTCCGATCAACCATCGGATCGACGCTTTGCAGCTGCATATCGACGACGCCTTGAGCACGGTTGTGCGCAAGCCGGATCTGGCCCGCTTTGCCGGCCTTGAATCAGAAGTCTCGGCTGTCAAAGACCAGGTCGCCGCCGCGCGCGGTCAACTCAAGCGCTTGGATGGCATCGAAGATCAACTCCGCGATCTCAGCGCCTATGCAGCCTCGGCACAAGACGCGCCGTTGACCGACGGCCCCACTCCCGCACCCACCGATTTCCAAGCCCTCGCCGAGCGCACGGCGGATCAAGTGGCGCAGCGCTTCGAGCGCTTTACCGCCGCGCAAAAGCCGGTTGTGTCCCCGGCGCCGATTGTCAACGTGGACGGGCTGCAGGACATGCATGCCCTGTTGAACACCTACGTCGCGGAACATCGGCGCGACCAGAGCCAGAGCGCGACAGTTCTGAATACGATGCAGGAAGCGCTGATCCGATTGATCGACCGGATCGAAGAATTGGCCGGTGAAGCTCCAATCGCCGACAACGCCGAGGAAGTCGTAGCGCCACGCTTCGTCGAAGTTCAAGATGAACGTGCCCCGGGCGCGGGCCGCCGAACCGCTGATCGTGCGCCACAGGCATCGGCATCACTATCGTCACAGCCACACCCACAGCCACACCCTGTGCCACCGGTGACAGGCGCCCCGCGTCATCTAGCTGCGACCGGTGCACCAGAATTACCTGAAGATCCGGCAGCCGCCGTGCAAGCGATGGCTGCAGAACGTGCGCGGGTAATGGCGGAGCGAGCCGCGGCAGCCATGGCAGCTCCATCACAAGCGGAAGCCCACCGTCGGCCGTCGGCTCGCCCGAGCGTGGCGGTGCCAGCCGCCGCACCCGAAGCTCACGCCACTGTCGAAGCCGCACCACAACCCCGGACGCGCCGCATGCCCGCTCCCGCAGCGAGCAGTTCGGGTCTGAAACGCGGTTTGATGGTTGCCGGCCTAGGCGCAGTCCTTATCACTTCAGGTTTCGCCGCAAACTATCTGCTCGCGGACCGGTATCTGGGTGACAGTAAGTTGGCCGATCGGATCACGCCTGCGCCACTGGCAACGACGCCCCCTCCTGGCCAAACGAAATCCGTCACCATTCGACCGCCGGCTGCCGCGGGACCCTCGCAGGTGTCCCCGAGCGATCGGGCAGATGCCCCTCGCCCAACCCCGACACTGCCCGAAATCACGCCTTCTGCGCCACGACCGCAGCCCACCAATCAGCGCGTACCGCAGCCGGCGGCCGCACCACGTGAGGCGCCGCCGCCTCAGTCGGCACCCGCAGCCCGTCCATTGGAGGAGGCACCGGCAGAGACCGCACCGCGCCGCCGCCCGGTGCCAGAAACCGTTACCGATGATCTGAGCTCGAACACTCAGCTTTCGAATGATGCCGATCGGCCTAATTTTGCCGAGGTCATGGGCGCGCGTGTCAGTCAAGCCGCGGTCCAAGGGATTGCGCTCGATACGTCGAATGCGATGCCAGATCCGTCTGAGTTGGCTCGCCGCCAGGCACGGATGGCACCAGCCCCGGCGCTGCCGACAGCAAAGCCAAATAGCTCATCGACAGCATCTTTGACACCGCCGCTGGACCCGTTGGCGGGCGATCAGCCGGGACGCACTCGCGCCATCGAAATGCCACCTGCCACGATTGGACCGGCCTCTCTGCGATCGGCTGCACAACGCGGCGATCCCGGTGCAGCGTTTGAAGTCGCTGTCCGCTTTGCCGAGGCCAAGGGTGTCAAGCAGGACTTCCCGCAGGCACTCATTTGGTACAGTCGCGCAGCACAAGCTGGTTTTGTTCCAGCCCAATATCGACTCGCGACGTTGTACGAGCGCGGCCTTGCTGGCGATGCCGACTTGCCGCGTGCGAAAGCCTGGTACAAGCGCGCCGCGGACCAGGGTAATGTCAAGGCGATGCACAATCTCGCGGTCTTGAGCGCTGGCCCGCAACAAGACAATCCGGATTATGCGAGCGCGGCCAAGTGGTTCTCAGAGGCAGCAGATCGTGGCTTGGCTGACAGTCAATTCAACCTCGGTGTCCTGCATGAAAACGGCCTTGGTGTCACCAAAGACCTGATGCAGGCCTACAAATGGTTCGCACTGGCGGCCCGCAGTGGTGACAAGGAAGCTGTGCGCCGCCGCGATCAGCTGCTGGCCTCGTTCTCACCGAGCATGGCGCAAAGCGCAGCAAATGTTGTTGAGAACTGGCGCGCTAAACCAACAGATCTCAAGGCCAACGACCCACGATCAGCCGCACAAGCCTGGCAAGGACAGCGCGAGCAGATGCAGGCCTTGGCTGAACAACAAATGCAGCAGTCGCAACCACGCCCGGACATTCAACCCGAGGCAGAAGCTTCCTCACCGACTGCCAAGGCGGCAGTCGCCAAGGTCACCAAAGCTGCCGTACGCACGGCGCCCAAAGCTGAATGAACGCCATCACAGTTCGTCACAGCGCAGGCGGCGCTGTTTGAAATGCAACAGGCCGGCTTTTTGAGCCAGCCTGCCGGCTATCCAAACGCTTGGGTCTGAAACGCGCTCAACGTTTTGAGGCAATGCAGCCTTGCAGACAGCGCTGCATCTGGGCTTCACAGGCAGCCCGATTTGAGGTCGCCCGGTAGCATGCGCCGTAGGCTGCACGACATTCACCTGCACAACCGGCTTGAGCACTCACTGAACATGACGGCGTCGCCGCACCGACCAGCAACATCAGCGTCGCGGCTGCAGTCGCGATCCCCAGACTCCTGATGTTGATCATGATCGCCTCCAGATTCGGCTCGATGAAGTCACTGCAAGCGCGGACTTAACACGCCCTCGCAGCGTTCACTTAAGCCATGAAATATACCCAAGGCCATGAACCAGACCTGAATGTACGGCATTGCATTTTTCGCGGGGTGAAACCGCAGACTTGCATAGCTTGGCAGTGACGTTCGCGATGGCGTTACCGTAGGCAGACAATGATGCAGCGTCAGCGTCAACGCCAAACTCGCCTCAGACGAGCACAACAGTCTCGTCGATTATGCCGGCACTCGGGACGGCGCAAAGCGCCGCACCGCATCACGCATGAGAAAGGGCACCCCTGACAACAGGACTTTCACGTATCGTGCGGCCTGATAGTCGCCATTTAACGACAGCCGTGGCAGCGCATGAACCGATGCTGCATGCGCCTGACGCAGCAGACCTTTTTGCGTCGTAACCGCGGTCAGCATGCCGAGTTCCTTGGCGATCACGAATTCACGGGGACCCGCACTCGCTTCATCGCCGAAGGGATAGCTGAAGTGACGGATTGGCCGCCCCAGTTCGCGCTCCAGCCGTTTGATGCTTTCCGCCATCTCGAAGTAAGCGGCCCCCGGTCCCAATCGCGCCAGCGCATAGTGCCTGCGGGTGTGTGCACCAATGGTCACGAGCGGGTCTGCTGCCAGCTGCCTCAACTCATCCCAGGTCATGATCAGTTCACGGCACAAGGCTGTCATGTGGATGCCGGCTTGAACACACAAGTCGCGCACGGTCTGGCGGGCGACGGTTTCGTCGATGCCACGCAACCACCAATAGATCACGTGGTATGCGCGATCCTTTTCGGATGCGGTCGAAAGTGAGAATGCGCGTGCGACAGAATCGATTGTGACCTGGACATCTGGTAGAACGGCCAGCGCTTTTTCAAGCGCCAACCACCATAGCTCGCCGATGCCATCGATATAATCCGTCGGCGCATAGATGGTGAATGGAACACCATAGCGGCGGAACACTGGATAGGCGTGAATGAAGTTGTCCTTGTAGGCGTCATCCAGCGTGAATGCGATGAATGGCCGACGCCTCGAATCATTCGCGGCGATCCGGCTTGCAACTTCATCCAGCGAGACGATTTCGAATCCGGCCTCCAGCACCTGCCGGATGGTTTGATCAAGGAAAGCGGGCGTAACGCGCAGGATCCGGTTGGGCTCAAACGTGCCGGGTTCTCCCGGCAGCACTTGATGCATCATCAGGATCGCGCCGTTCGCCCGCGCCAACGGCGCGAAAAGACCGGCCGCGCCTGTAAAGTGCAGGGCGTCCAGAGCAATTTTCAGCCAAGTGGTCGACCTGCGACTCATGGTTTCACGACTGGGTTGAAACAACAAAGTTAAGTTTACCGACGACGCGCGTGGCTGGAAAAACAGCTTCGCTCACCGCAAGGTGAAGCAAGAAGCGTGCTAAGCACCAGTGCCGACAACCCACCAGAGTTAACATCATGAAGCATGTGTCGATCATCCAACACACCGAGCCCGAATGGCTTGGACACATGGAGGATCACTTCGAAGGCCGCGGCATCCGATTTGGCTATCACCGGCCGTTTCTCGAGACGGGTCGTCTGCCGGACATGCGCACGATCGGTGACGGTCTCGTCCTCGTTGGTGGCGGCCGTTGGGGGGCGGCGACGCCCGGGCATCTCTGGCCGGCACTTGAGGCCGAAGTCCGGCTCGTGCGGGCCTGCCTGATGGTATCGAAGCCCATCATCGCGTTCGGGCTCGGGGCTCAGATTCTCAGTTTGGCAGCAGACGGAGAGGTTGAGCCCGCGCCGGTGACGTTGACAGTCGGGATGCTCACGCGGGTTCGCGCTGACGCCCTGGAAGGTCTTTTGCCAGCAACCTTTCCAGGCGTCATCTATATGCGTGATCGCCCGCAACCGCCGGGCTACGCGCGCGTTCTCGCAGTCGACGGCTCCGGGGCGCCGGCCGTGTTTCAGATTGGCACAAACGCTTGTGGGTTTACCTGTCACGTGGGTGTGCGACGGGCCATGATCGAGGAGTTGGTCATGTATGATGATGCAGCCCCCGACGACACGGGCGCGAAACTTGAGGCGATCTCAGCATTGGGGCCCGCGATTGAAGACGCGCTCGTGCCGATTATGGCCGGGCTGGTGCGGGCTTGTGATTGGGCGTGACACAGGCCGGTTTGCCCAATAATACCGTGTCGCCACGCGGTCAACGGCGGGACCGGTCAGAACTTTTCTGGTTCGGTTTCTCAGCGGCCAAATTGTCCAGGCATGGCTGACATGGCTTGGCTGAACATCGTCAGGAACATGGAGCCAACGTCGTCGTTGATGTACGCCGCAGCGCAAACTCCGATTCCAGCGACGGCGCAGAAAGCGGCCGTTTTGGGTGACATTTTTCCGAACTTGTCGGCACCGAAGCGCTGTGCCGCCGACTGGGGAACTGCAATCATCGAACATCTCACGAATAGGCCTAGACCGAAGTTCCCTGGACTGAATAGCGAACACGCCCCGCTTTCCTGATGCGCTTCAAACAGTTCCGTGAAATCTGACGCCCGCGAATGTACCCA